>JBBIUD010000166.1:0-4524 GCA_037440485.1 Chlorobiota bacterium | reverse complement strand
TTTCAAAACTTTTTCAAGAATTCGCAGCTATACGCGAATCCGACGCCGTACATACGGTTTGATGGGGGTGATCAGAAGTCGTTGCGGTTTTTGCTGGACGTAGGGAGTGCGACGCCGCAGCAGTTGCCGCATCGAGCGGTGTTTTACCTTGGGACGGGAGCATCGAACATCACGATCAAGAACTGTTTGATCGAGAACTGGCCGCAGTCGTCGGCGTCGTATGCGATGGACTTGCCGGTGGTACGGTACATAGCGCCGAACTTTACGTTTGAGCCGGACGTACGGCAGTTGCAGCAGGGACCGTCGAGTTATGCGGCGGGAGTGGTGTTGCGGTCGGTGGTTCCGTCGCAGGGCGGAGTTAATGCGTTTGGCTTGGACACGCTGACCAACGACAACAACACGATTGAGGGCTGTGAGATCAGCGGTTTTGGGTATGGCGTTGTGGCGTTGGGAGTGGGACCATTGTTCTACAACGACATAGCGCAGAACAATCCGAACCCGCGGTATCAGCGGTACTACAGCAAGGGGAATGTGATTCGGAAGAACGTGATCATGAGCGTTGGTCGTGCGGGTGTGTACTGTGGGTACACCGAGAACACGGTGATTGAAGGGAATCGGGTGTTGAACGTAGGAGTTGGTTCGACCGGTGTTGGTGGTCGCAGTACCGCTGGGATCATGGTTGGTGGCAGTGCGCGGACAGGCGAGCAGGTGTACAACAACGTTGGCGTGCAGATAGTCAACAACGAGGTCTCGCACATCAGTTCGGATGTACGTGTCTGGGGTATATTGGTCGAGCAGACGCAGAACACGTTTGTCAATCCGTCGGGAGGGACGGTGACGTTCCCGGACATTGAGGAGCGGACGGTTGTTCGAGGGAACATTGTGTGGGCGATCAGCCGGACGACGGCGAGTGCGTCTGCCGTTGGGATACATCTGCGGACGCGACGTTCGCCGAGCGTTAGTGGAGTGATGCAGGAGGTGACGCCGGCATCGCCGAACTACGTGACGCGGGGTGACCGAGTAATCAACAACACGGTGATCATGAGCGGAGACAATGTGAGCAACGGTGGGAGCATTGCGGGGATAGCGATACAGAGCAGCCGGTCGCCGCAGCACATCAACAACGCGATAGCGGTGACCGCCAGTGCAGGCAGCGTTGATCGGCTGTCGGGCAATACGCTGGCGTGTTTGTTCTACCAGGGAGTCAAGCCGAGCGGGAGCAGTGGATTGCAGTCGAACACGAACGCGTACTGGTATCCATCGGGCGCGGTGATGGGTCGGTTTATCGAGGATATTCGGGATCCGGAGACGGGCGCTTTGGTGACGATTGATGTTGGCAATGAGCTGGACTACCAGACGGTGGCGCAGTGGAAGTCGTGGTTGAAGCAGGACCTGAGCAGTGTAGTTGGGAATTTTGTCAGTGATTACGTGCAGTTGAACACGACACCGCCGAAGCTTCGTGTGCGAACGAATCCAGCGCCGACGGGTTCGATTTTGGACCGTCGGGGTGAGCGGCTCGGTAGTGGCGAGGTTGACCTCGATGGTGATGGGCGTGGGGTCAACGGAGCCAAGTACAGCATTGGTGGTGATGAGTTCACGGGGAACTTGTACGTCAACGATCTGGAGGCGTTGGAGATCCTGAGTCCGTCGGTGTATCGTGCGTCGGTGGGCACGTTCAGCGATGCCGAGTATGTGATGACGCAGGCACCGATCAACGTTGTGGTGCGC
Source organism: Chlorobiota bacterium (assembly GCA_037440485.1). GTDB lineage: Bacteria > Bacteroidota > Ignavibacteria > Kapaibacteriales > NICIL-2 > NICIL-2. Next base: position 2,796 of record JBBIUD010000166.1, on the reverse strand, counting down.
GTACGGAACAACGGTTCGGCGACGCAGAGTGGTGTTCAGGTCCAGGGTGTTGCCGAAGCCGAGCAGGCACCGGGTGTGTGGGTTCCGGTCGGGACGGTGATCAAGACGGTTCAGAACCTGCCGCCGGGCGGTGTGACGGACATGACGTTCGACTTCAACCTGTCGCCGCAGACGTATGGAGACATGGGTCAGGTGGCACCGTCGCCGTTTAGTGCGATGAGCCGGAACGTGACGCCGCGGTATCGGGTACGGATCCAGATGCCGACCGACGAGAACGTCGGCAACAACACGGTGCAGAAGGAGTATCGTTTTTACCTGTTGCGGTCGCCGGTACGGATGTTGATCAGCGGTACGGGGACCGGTGTTGATGCCAACAGTGGTTCGACCAGCACTAATGATCGAGTAGGGCGGTTGAATTACGATTCGTTGATGGCAGGGTTTGGACGGTTGAACTTGCCGCAAGGGACGCTGGATGTGTTTGATCGGTCGGCATGGGAGCCGCGTGCGGTCAACTACACGATGTACAAGCAAGTGTGGTGGGTCGAGGACCAGACGAAGCTGACGCGGACCGAGCGGGATGATCTGTCGGCATTTGTGTCGGCAGGGAGTCGGACCGACAAGCGGAACCTTGTGGTGTCGAGTCAGGAGATCGTCAAAAGCGGTGTCTTTGGAGCCGGAGACGTGTTGTACGACAACTTTGTCAAGTACGTGTTGCGTCTGACGCGGTCGCCGCAGGCGTGGACGCCACGGTCGGCGGGTTATCACAACTACGAGGTCGAGGGAGTAGCGTTGGCGCAAGGGATTCGGGAGCGGTTGTTGCAGACGCAGCACCCGTTGGATGCGGTCGCGCCGATGCCGTCGTTGGTGCGTGTGTACAGCGATGCGCAGACGGTTGGACAGGCACAGGTTGCGTATCGGTATGTGACGCTGGATGCGGGCTTGACCGATAACGCGATGGGTGTGGCGACGTCAGCGCTTGGGTACAACGTGGTGGCTCTGGGAGTGGACTGGCGTCACTACGGACGGATGGCGACGAACACGGGCGTAGAGCGGATGATACGGTCGGTGACGGAGTATCTGGACCGGAACGGGGATGTGGTGTTGAGCAGTGGATTTGGAGATGTCGGGGTGGTACGGTATGGCGATGGGACGCAGGCGCGGCTGTGGTGGGAGACGGTCAGCGAGCGGGGCGTGACGCACTTTGTGGTGGAGCGTCGGGAGTTAGGACAGGAGTCGTACCAGGCACTGACGCCGGTTGTCGGAGCGGCGGGAGAGAGCAGCCAGCCGCGTGGGTACAGTTTTGAGGATCGCGTTGGACGGACGAGCAGCTACGAGTATCGCGTGGGGATGGTCAGCCGCGATGGGAGCGTGACGTGGAGCCGATCGGTGGTGTTGAGCGGAGAGGAGTCGGGCTTTGGTATCAGCGTGCATCCGCAGCCGGTCAGCAGTGAGTTGATCATCGAGGTTAGTGGTAGTGGTGAGTACGGTGTGGAGCTTGTGGACATGCTTGGTCGGCGCGTAGAGGTACCGGTCAGTGGGAGTGGTCCACAGTACCGAGCGGATGTGAGTGGCTTGCCGTCAGGGGTGTACACGGTGGTGGTGCGGCAGGGAGAGCAGATCGTACGGCAGGCGATAACGGTAGTTCGGTAGATTCTCTGGCAGAGAAGGAGACCGTATCGGGGCGGCTGCGGAAGTCGCCCCGATGCGTTTTTGGGAGACGGTACGGTTTCCATCGTCGGCGGCAGACATGCGTCGCTCCCTACTCCAACAGTCGACAGCAATGAGACAAGGAGCAGGTCTTGGAACAGAACGCACTGTATTGCCCATGAACAACCTATCCAACGGGTGAATTTACAATTCTCCCAGCGGGACATCTGGCGTTGCGTTTGGTTCTATAGCGGTGGCCAAAATTGTATACGCACTACTCACGATGATGTACTGTGGGGTGCGGAGGGAGTGTTCATTTTTGCAACTGCTCGATGTGGCGATGACTATTACGCTGTTCCATCAATTTCGTGACAGGCATGAACACTCCAGAAGGTTCTTCGAGCGGTGGGCGACAGCGAGCCATCATCGGTCGCGCGCTGCAGAGAGTACGGTATGAGCAGCCGATCGCCAGGCATGCGTTCACATGGGTTGATTGCAGGGGATGGATGGTCCTGATCATCGTGTTGGTTGCTGCTGTATGGGGTCGTTCGGCAGAAGTAGCAGCAAGTACATCCGACACGTTGAGGCTGGATGCTGTCATCATGCAGGCACTAGAAGCAAATCCGATGCTACGGGCAGCACGTCTGAAGGCAGATGCTGCCAGGGAGCGTATTTCCCAGTCATCAGCGTTGCCGGACCCGGAGTTGAGCTTTGGAGTGATGAACCGAATGGTACAAAGCCCGGGAGCTACGATGGATCCGATGACGATGAACCAGGTGCAGTTGACGCAGATGTTTCCCTGGTTTGGAAAGTTGGAGTTTGCCAGGGAGCGGGCAACACGTTTAGCTCGAGCGGAGGAACTCGATGCACAGGAGCTCGAATGGATGCTGATTGCACAGGTGAAGACAGTGTATTACCAGCTTGCCTATCTTGATCGAGCAATAGCAATCGTGCACCGTTCGCGGGATTTGCTCCGCACGTTCGTCCAGGTAGCAGAAACAATGTATGCGGCAGGGACTGGACTGCAACAGGATGTGCTGCAGGCGCAAGTCGGCGTGGCACAGTTGGGCGAGGAGATCACGGTCATGGAACAAGAGCGAATTGCAATGGCAGCACGTTTGAATGCGCTCTTAGATCGTCAGGCTACTG
>JBBIUD010000165.1:0-4538 GCA_037440485.1 Chlorobiota bacterium | reverse complement strand
ACCATACCAATGGGCTGGCACCGTTTGAATTGGTGCGTAATGCGCTGATTGGCGACGTGTTCTACGGTACACTACTATTTGGTTGTTATACGCTGTATGCGCGACTACGTCGCTCCGAAGCGCCAGCACTGACCTGGTAATGAGATTTCCTTCTCTCGGTGATGTCACCGCCGATTGAAGGCATCGGCAAATGTTTTTATTGCTTTGGTAACACCGGCAACAACTTTTGCAGCATCCATCAATGGTCCCTCGATTTTTTCCTGTAAGCGCCGCTCCAAACAATTAATGCGTTCCGAAATTTGGCGAAAGTTATCGAGGGCATCGCCCATCGTTGACAGTTTTTGGTTCGCTTGATCAAACGTATCCGATGCTTTCAGTGATAATTGCTCGATGGTGTTGAGAACAGACGGCAATTGTGCCGTCAGAGTACTGAGCAGCTCCTGTGATTGTGCAAGTGTTTTTTGTGCATGCTCAACGACCCTATCTAAACGAAGCAGCAGACGTACACCCACAATAACCAACACCAGCGACGCAATCAGAATGATTGCCGTGAGCCCGTAGAGCAATGTCTCCATCTATTCCTCGCTGGAGAGTTCGCTTTTGAATGCTTCGACACTTGCCTTTGCAGCGTCACGCACTCGTTCGATATTTTCCTGGATTTGCTCTTTTGCATGCGCTGCCTTGGTGCGGGCATCGCGAAGCACCTGCTCGGCACTTGCAAGCAAGTGTTCAGCCTGCTCCCGCGCAGACTGGACAATTTGCTGAGCGCGCAGTTTTCCCTGATTGAGTGCGACCGGCGGAACCTCTACTCCGACAGGTTTGGGATTCAAAATTTCTTGTGCACGATCGTACAATTCACTGGTTCGTTCTGCGATGTCTTGGCGGAGTTCGCGCCCGCTCTTCGGTGCAAAAAGCAATGCCGTAATCGCCCCTGCCACTCCACCGAGCAATGCGCCAGTCAGAAAACCACGAATGTAGTGGGAGCCGTCATTCCGTTCCATTGCGTCTTCGGGATAGATTGTTGGACAAAAGTCGCTGGCAAAGACGATGCCACTATTGTTTTCGTGCTTTTCATACTGCTCGAAGAACAAGCTTTTAGACAATCGTTGAAATGCTGTCCCGTAGTTTCGCATCAGCACTATCGTACCCAGAAATGCTATCCTTGCGAAAGCGCGAGTCTCTTCCAGTAGATCGAAACATTAACTGTGCACCGTGTATTACACATGCGGTTTGTTTATTGCTTGTCGTGCTGAGTGCTACTTGGATCGGCTGCCATGAGAGTCGCCAGCGACAGGTTCCACCCCCGAACAATACCGCGCAACAGCGTCCGACGCCTCCTGCACCTGATGCTTCGCGGATGGTTTCCCTGGTTGAAGCACAGTTAGCATGCGGTCCGCGCGTTCCAGGGACACAGTCCCATGATTCATGTCGCCGCCTACTTGTTGCTCAGCTCCGACCGTGGGTTGACACGGTCTTTGAGCAACAATTTGTGACCGCTGTGTATGGCAAAAATTACCGCTGCACAAATATTCTTGCGCGTTTATTCCCAGCGCGGGTCCATCGTGTGTTGCTCTGTGCGCATTGGGATTCGCGTCCACGAGCGGACGAAGACCCAACACCATCGAATAGAAGCAAACCGATACCCGGAGCGAACGACGGAGCGAGCGGTGTCGCGGTCGTACTTGAACTTGTTCGCCTGCTTCATCAGCATCCACCCCGCGATGTCGGGATTGACGTCGCTTTCTTTGATGCAGAAGATATGGGTGCTGCCTCGGATGAGGAAATGTTTTGCCTTGGATCAAAGCACTTTGCCCAGAATTTTCCATTCCCTATTCGACCACGGTACGGAATACTTTTCGACTTAGTCGGCGATATCCAGGCGCAATTCCCCATGGAATACAACTCGTATCGTGCTGCAGAAAGTCTTGTCGAGCGTCTCTGGAGAATAGGCAGCATTTATGGTGCGGGACGGTTTGTCCAAACAGTAAGCGGGAGTGTTGTTGATGACCATCTGCCGTTGATTGAAAGTGGTATTCCGACGGTCAATATCATTGACCTCGAACTTGTTGGCAATCGCTCCCCCATCGCACGCCGACGCTATTGGCATACACTTGCCGACGACATGCGCAATATCTCTGGGGAGACTCTAAGCAGTGTTGCTCGCGTTGTGCTCTCGCTGCTATATTCAGATTCACCGTTCCCGCTGTAGCAATGGCACGTCAATCATTTTACAAAGTCACACTCCGTATTCTTCCGGACCTGCAAGATTTCCTCATTGCTATGATGGATGCGGAAGGCTTCCTTGGTGCCGAGCACGATAGCGACACGATGATTCTCTGGCTGTCCAATGTCGAGGCAGTAGAGCAACTCAAGACACTGATATCGGATGAAGCTCATCGGCTTTTTTCCTCTGCGCGGCTCGAACAGATCGAAAACGTTTCTGCAGAAGATTGGCTCTCGAAGTGGCGGACATCGCTTGAACCGGTCTGGATTGGTAATCGTTTCGTTATCGTACCATTTGCCGATAAGAATCCAGGTGTTTTTCAAACCGAGGGACAATTCCTCAACCGATCCGTTAATTCTACCACTGATGCACGATTCGACCCGATCATCATCGAACCGAAAATGGCATTCGGTACTGGTCATCATGCGACAACGCAACTATGCCTTCAGATGCTGGTCAACACTGTTGTGGAAGGCTCAAACTGGCTTGATGTTGGAACTGGAACAGGTTTGCTGGCAATTGCGGCTGCTAAGCTCGGTGCAGCCCACGTGTTCGCTTTCGACAACGACGAGGATGCAATTGCAAATGCAGAAGAAAACGTGCACCTCAACGGGTGTTCGTCTGCGATCAGTCTTGCCGTCGCAGATGCTCTCACGTGCGATTTTCCAACAGTTGATGGTATCGTTGCAAATCTTCAGCTTGACCTACTGATTCAACTCCGGCAGAAGCTCGCACAAACGCTTCGGCATGGTGGCTATCTAATTGTCAGCGGTGTCCTTGCTGAGCAATTACCTGAACTTGAAGAAGCATTCGAGCAGGTTGGGCTTGTTTTGGATTTGAAGCTTTTCTCCGATGAGTGGGTTGCACTTCGCTTCTATCATCAATGACCATTGCTGCACTCGATATTGGGACCAACACGCTGCTTCTGCTGATTGCTCGGATCGAAAATGGCAGCATGATTGTCCTTGCTGATGAGCATAGGATTGCGCGATTAGGCGAAGGCGTTGATCGGAATGGATTGATTAGTCCCGGCGCCGTTCAGCGTGCAGTCCAGATTGTTGAGCACTATTCGGCACTTGCAGAGATGCATGGCGCAGAAATCCGCCGAGCAGTTGGAACGAGTGTTTTTCGTTCAGCGGTGAATGCTGCCGACGTTGCGGCTGTGTTAGCAGCTCGGTGGGGTTCACCGATCGAAATCCTCACTGGTGAGAAAGAAGCCGAACTGTGCTTTCGTGGAACAGTGCCGCCAGAAGCACATACCGCCGGAGTGCTCGACATTGGTGGTGGCAGCACTGAACTCATCGTGGGCACCGAAGCGCAGATTTTGTTTCGGCGCAGCATTGATGTCGGTGCTGTGCGAATTGCTGAACGGTACTGGCAAACCCACCCAGCACCCGCGCACGTGATAGAGCAATGCCGGCAATACTTACACGCTCAACTTGGCGTTTTTCAACAGCAGCGTTCACTCGATCAGCTTTATGCCGTGGCTGGTACACCAACAACACTGGCACTCATTGCCAAGCAACTACCTCATTTTGATCCAACGGCAATTGATGGCTACATTCTGCATCGAGATACTCTCAACCAGCTTTGGTCGCAGATTGCCGGTGCAACCGTTGAACAGCTTCGTTCTATGCCTGGTGTTCACCCTGGGCGTGCAGACATTCTGCCTGCTGGCACTTTGATTCTGCGTACCGTCATGGACATCATCAACGTAGAGGCTGTGACGGCGAGCATTCGAGGGTTACGGTATGGTTTGGTGCTCGACACATACCGGCAACTAAAGCAGCAGACTATTGCATGAAATGTCAATCCACTACACATCCTCCGTTGCAGCGTAAATCCAGACTAACAGTGTGCACGTATATTTGCGGCGTAAATGTTGAACCAACTCAGTGGGGCTTCCTATGAACCGCTCCTTACAGCGGCAATGGCTCAGCACGGGAGTCGTCACGTTGCTGGTCGTGGGTGTGGCTGGGTGTACAAAAATGATCCAGCCTGACCAACTGTCAGAACTCAAACAACTCCGTGCACGCGAAATACAACTGGCGCAGTCTATCCGCGATGCAGAGTCGCGGAAGCAGCGACTCGAGCGAGAACTTGCCTCGCGTCAAGATGAAGTCAAGCGTTGCAAGGATTTGCAAGCAACCTTACAGTCGCGCTTGAACGGCTTCCCCTCGAATCTTGGCGAGCCTCTCCCGGAGGCACCGCCGGCACCGCCAGCTCCGGTCCAAAAGAAAGGTCGCAAGTAACACATTTGCAGTTGAGAAAACAATGAAACAAGCTCTGATTCTCATCACGGTTGTTGCTCTTG
>JBBIUD010000164.1:0-4540 GCA_037440485.1 Chlorobiota bacterium | reverse complement strand
CAAATGCCGTTCACCGACGCTGCCAACTACATGGGCATTATTGTGCTGGTTCTCGCTGTCGTGGGCGCATGGCTCTACCGGCGGGATGTGTTCGTGCAGTTTTTGGTGGTGCTGGGAGTCTTCGCACTGCTGCTGTCGTTTGGGAAAACCATGCCGTTGCTCTACGACCTGTTCTACTATCACGTGCCGCTGTTCAACAAATTCCGAGCGCCGAGCATGGCATTGGCGATGCTCCAATTTGCTGTCCCGATTTTGGCAGCATATGGTGTGCGCGGTATTGGCGAGCAGCGGTCGGATCGGTTGGTGCGCTGGCTGTTCATCGGTGCAGCAGCGTGGTTGGTGCTGGGGTTTGTCGTGCCGGCGATGATCGAAACCAGCTACCAACAAAGCGTCCAGCAGAGCCAGCAGGTGGCACAGTATGCACCCGAAGTCAAGGCTGCAATAGCACGCTTTGTCTTCAGCGAAATGCGGAGCGATTGGATCAGCGGTGGAGTGATTGCTCTGCTGTCGGTCGGGCTGCTGTGGTTCTGGCGGCGAGGGAGCATTCCTCCGCACTGGGCGCTATTGGCTTTGATTGCTGTGACGACGTTCGATCTGTGGCGCGTCGGTTATCGTCCGATGGAGGTAAGCAAAGGGAATGCTACTGCCCGCACGTTCCAGCAGTACGATTACGTTGACTTCCTCCGCCGCGATACGAGCACGTACCGCATCGCTGACTTCGGCGCTCTGCCTGTGCCGAATGCATCGGCGTATTATGGGCTGGAAAACATTCACGGCTACCACTCCGCCAAACTGCGCATCTACCAGGACCTGATGGACGAAGCAGGTAACGGCGGTGGCTCGGTGATCATGAATCCGTTCCTGTGGAATATGCTCGGGGTTAAGTACATTCTTGCCGACCGGCCCATGTTCGAACAGAGCGAGCCAGTCTTCCGTTCCACCAGTGGTGCGATGGTATATGCCAATCCATCGGCATTGCCGCGAGCTTTCTTTGTGCGGCACGCCGTCGGTGCACGCGATGTGGACATCTTGAGACGGCTGCGCGCCGGCGACTTTGATCCGCGGGATACGGTGTTCATCGAGGGTCCTGTGCCAGCGGGAATTGTTCCGCCCGATAGCAGTGCCACGGTCGAGCTGCAGGAGCGGTCATTCCACCATCAGCGCTACCGCGTTCGCGCCAGTGGCACGAATGTCCTCTTTGTCAGCGAGGTGTACTATCCGGTCTCCTGGCGTGCCCTGCTCGATGGCAAGGAGGTGCCAACGTACAAAGCAAATTTTGCTTTCCGCGCGGTAGTGATTCCGCCGGGTGAGCACACACTGGAGTTTCGTTTTGTTTCGCCAGCCTTTGAGCAGGGAAAAATGGTGAGCATGGCTTCGACAGCGCTGGTGATAGTGGCGGCGTTGGGTGTACTCTGGAGCGTGTGGCGCATGCGAACACAGCAACCAGCCGCATAGCACTTCCCGGGGGTAGCACTGCGGAGCAGAACACAGCGCCGTACTTTCGTGCCAGTGTCACGTTCTGGCTGGTGAGTGTGATGAGGTACGGTGTCCTTCTTGCCTTGTGTGCGTATTCGGTTATTGCCGATACACTCCGCATTCCGATCATTACCCAGGAACGCTTTCCGGGACAGCCATCGGAAAAGCGCGCCATTGTTGGATTGCCACCCGGGCGCAGCTTCGCCCGATTGACACTGTTTACCAGACTTAACTGTCCCTGTGGACCAGGCTTGGGAGAGTGGGATTATACGGTTCGCTTTTTTGCTACGCGACCGACCGGACAACGCGATTCAACCGGTGCGCCGATCCTCGAGCGGATCGAGATTGCACGCTTTATCACACCGTATGCAGCTAATCGCCCTTCAAACTGGCAGTGGACCTGGCAATGGGACATAACCGACTACCGATTTCTGTTCACCGATAGCACGGAGGTTGTGGTTGCCTACCAGGGCTGGACCCACAGTGCGCTCTTTACCGTCTGGCTTGAGGCTATCGAAGGTGTGCCACCCTACGAGGTGTTCGCCCTCGACCAGGTCATTGATGGCTCGTTTCCCTACGGCAACCCTGCCGATCCGATTGACCGGTACACAACGGGTAAGCAGTTCCGCGTCCCGGCAGATGCCCAGATAGTCAAGCTTCGGATTACGACGACAGGGCACGGCTTTGGCGGAACGGATAATGCTGCCGAATTTGCCGACAAAACGCATACCGTTGTGGTCAATACGACAGCAACCTACGCGCACCGTCTCTGGCGGGATGACTGTGGCTGGAATCCGGTCTATCCGCAGGACGGCACGTGGCCACTGGCGCGGGCGGGCTGGTGCCCGGGCGATGTCGTTCGTCCCTGGGAGCGCTGGATCACTGGCGTTGTCACGCCCGGCGCGGTGGGGAGGCTCGATTATCGCATGCAGCCGTTTGTCAACGAGCAATTCAGTGCGCACCCATCGTCGTACCTGATCACGGCGCAGTTGCTCTACGCCCGCACACCAGCGATGCAACGGCGAGCAATGCTTGCTGCCATCGAAACGCCGACCGACGATCCCATGATGCGGAGGCTAAATCCGTCGTGCGGGAAGCCAGCCGTGATTGTCCGCAATGCGGGGCGGGATAGTATCGCCTCGGTGCTGATTGAGTATGCGTTCGATGGTGGTCCGGTGCAGTCGTTTCGGTGGCAGGCGCTGCAACCACTGGCGCTCGATCAACAAGCGCGAATTGAGCTTCCAACTCATGTCGTGCCGCTCGATACACCGGCTGTGCGGCGACTGGATGTGTCCATTCGGAAGGTCAATGACCAACCCAACGAGGAAACGCTGCTATCGAACGCGGTAGCACGCTTTAGCGATGTTCCGACCCTGCCGGGCGATTCGGTGGTGGTGTACTTCAAGACCAACCGTTCGGCGCGCGAGCAAGGATTAGCCTGGACGCTGCGTCGGCTCGATGATGATTCGCTCATTGCCGAGCGCCGCAATCTCGACGATGAAACAACCGACATTGTCGCGCTTGCCCTGGAGGATGGGTGCTACCAGTTTCGCTTCGACAATCCAGCAGGCTACGGTCTTGCCTGGTGGGCAACGGCACAGCAATTAGGCGGCGGCGCGCTCTGGATCAGTGCCCGTGGCAAACGCGTCTTCACGCTCGAGGGCGACTGCGGTAATGGGTACATCTACAACTTCCGGATAGGTGCTGTACCGCAGATAAACGTTCCCCGCGACACGGTAGATTTCGGTGCAACGCCGGTTGGTGTGCCCGTTTACCGGCGGCTTGTGATCAAACCAGCAACGGGCGCCGCGCTACAGATCAAGCAATTGCAGGTTTCCTCGTTTCCTGCCAACCTTGGTTTTCGCATCGCATCAATCGAGCCTATGCTTCCGCCGGAGGGCATATGGCTCCGCTCGACTGATTCCCTGACGGTCATGCTCGAATACAGTCCGCCGCAAGAGGAAACGCGCGTCCGGACTGCCGCGCTCGTGGTCAATAGCAACGACTACGACGAACCAAGCATTCGCATACCCATGCGGGGAACAACGCCCACCGTGACTGGTGTCGAGTACCACCAGGCAGTCGAGTGGAGCATCGCACCTATACCGGCACGCGAGCGCGTCATAGTCAAAGCATCGGTACCGATCGAGGGCTGCCGGATCGTTACGCTCGATGGGCGGCAGATAGCGGTGCCGCAGGTAGTGCTTGATCGCGGTACAGTTGAGCTGGATTGCAGCGAGCTATCGGTTGGTGTCTATGCAGTGATCGTTCGATGGGCAGGAGGGCAGCAAGCAGTGCCGTTTATCGTTGTGCGCTAGCGGTGTGGTCTCTGGCAGAGCGAGTGCAGGAGGTGGGAGTCGAACCCACACGGAGTTTTGAGCTCCACTGGATTTTGAGTCCAGCGCGTCTGCCAATTCCGCCACTCCTGCGCCGGGCGCAAAGATACCACCAGCGGCTAATTATTGCGTGCACCTTCGCGAACCCACTGCGCCATGCCACGGCGGTGGTTATCGGTGACGACGCCGCTAAAGACGGGTGGGTGCGCCAGCGTCCCCTCGAGCACTTGGTTGAGACGGCTCTGCTCAGGGCGACCAACGATGACCAAGCCCGGTGTCTGGAACAGCGCAATGTAACTATCCAGCGGGATAGGATCGCTACTGCTGTGGCATCCGCTGAACGCACAGGCTAAGCGCAGAAACGGCTCCACGTGTCGCGTGTAGCTAACGTTCGAGTCCGGGAAGACTACATCCTGGGCACGGCGATACTGCGTGCCCTGCTCGCAGCCAGCCACCATTGCAAAGACCAGCACCGTGATGCTAATAGCTTTCGCTTTCATTGGGGAAATCACCACGTCGAATGTCTTCTCCAAAGCGCGTGACAGCATCGGTAATGCGCTCGTATAGATTTTCGTATCGCCGGACGAAACGCGGGTGAAAGTCCACTGTTAGCCCGAGCATGTCGGCATAGACGAGGATTTGTCCGTCGCACCATGGACCAGCGCCAATGCCGATAGTTGGGATGTGGAGCGACTCAGTGATTCGGCGTGCCAGGGATGCGGGAATTT
>JBBIUD010000163.1:0-4547 GCA_037440485.1 Chlorobiota bacterium | reverse complement strand
GCACCGGGCACAAACATCGGCGCGGCGCATCCGGTCGCAATCGGGCAAGGTACGATGGATACGGTTATGGCTGAAAAAGTCACCAGCGACGCGATGGCAACCATCCGCGCTATTGCCGCACTTCGCAAGCGTAACACTCGCTGGGCAGAAGATGCTGTCCGCCGCAGCGTCTCGCTGACTGACCGCGAAGCACTCGACAGCGGTGTTGTGGATCTGATCGCTGCCAGCACTGGTGAATTATTGGCTGCACTCGATGGACGGCGTATCACGGTTGCCGGCTCTGTGCGCACGCTCTGGCTCAGCAATGTGCGCACCGAGCATGTTCCGATGAGCTGGCTGGAAAAATTTCTGCACATCATCACCGACCCCGATATTGCCTTGCTCCTGCTCTCGCTTGGTTTTGCGGGCATTGTCATCGAGTTCTACACGCCCGGCTCGTTCGGTCCGGGCATCGCCGGTGCGATTCTGCTGATTTTGGGCTTTACGGCGATGGGAAGCTTGCCGATCAACTGGGCTGGTCTGCTGCTGATTGCATTGGCAGCCGTGCTCCTGGTCATCGAGCTCTACACGCACAGCGTCGGGGTATTCGCCATTGGCGCGGCAGCAGCATTCGTCATCGGTGCACTGCTGCTGTTTAGTCCCTCGGCGCCGGTATCGCCGTCGCTGCCAGTGGTATCGGTCAGCGGCTGGTTGGTCGCAGCCATCGCTGCCCTGCTGCTGACGATCGGGGTCGTAATCGCCCGTGTTGCAGTCGGTGTGCATCGGAGCAAACCGCACAGCGGTATCGCACTGCTGGTCGGTGCAACGGGAACAGCAAAAACAGACCTCCAACCACTGGGAACAGTTCTGGTCAATAGCGAAGACTGGACCGCCGAAAACATCGGCACCGAACCAATCCGGCGTGGTGATCGTGTGGAGGTCGTTGCTGCCGAGGGAACCATCCTCCGCGTGCGGCGGATTGAGCAGAACGCACCTCACACGATCGGCAACCAATAACGGGCAGCGTGTATTTTTGCTTGTGTACGTGTTACCGTGCTGCTGGCTTTGCCACGCGCACAGGGCTGTGGGATGTTGAACTGTGATTGTTTCACCGATGGAGCCGTTATCCATGGATGCATTGATGAGTATCGTCGTTGTGCTTGTGGGACTGTGGTTGCTGATGAAGGCAATCAAGATTGTGCCGGAATATCAGCGCATTGTTGTGTTGCGGCTTGGCAAGAGCGTTGGCACACGGGGACCCGGATTTGTCCTGTTGATTCCATTTGTGGATAAGCCCATCTGGACCGACCTACGCGAGATGGTCATTGATGTGCCCTCGCAGACCTGCATCACAAAAGACAACGCACCGGTTGCGATTGACTTTCTCATCTACATGAAAATTGTTGACCCCGAGATGAGTGTTATCCAGGTGCAGAATTTCCGCACCGCCTCGCAAGGGATCGCAACAACCACGCTGCGGGCAGTCGTCGGCGATATTGTTCTCGATGATGTTCTCTCCAAGCGTGAGCATATCAACGAAACGCTTCGGCTCAAGCTCGATGAGGTGACCGGACGCTGGGGCGTCAAAGTCACTGCCGTCGAGATTCGGGAAATTCTTCCGCCGCGAGAAATTCAAGAAGCCATGAGCCGCCAAATGTCTGCTGAGCGGGATCGGCGAGCATTGGTAACCGAAGCAACCGGCAAACGCGAAGCAGCCATCACCGTTGCCGAAGGCGAAAAGCAAGCCGCAATTCTGAAAGCCGAAGGGGCGCGGCAGTCCACGATTCTGCAAGCCGAAGGTCAGCGCCAGGCTACCATTCTGCAAGCCGAGGGCTATGCACTGGCGCTCCAGAAAGTCTTCGAGGTTGCCCAGCAACTCGACAGCAAAACGATGAGCTTGCAGTACCTCGATGCACTCAAGAGCATGGGAGCAAGCCCAGCGACGAAATTTATCTTCCCGATGGAGCTGCTCAATCTGGTCAAGCCGTTCGTCTCGTACATGCAACAAAAAGATTCCAGCGCATAGGCACCAGCAGAGGTCCATCGCATCGCAGCGTCGCTCCTAGGGCTGGGGCGTAGTTTTGCACCACTGACGAATGCTCGCTAATCGGTACAGCACGATGCTCCCCATTCCCGTTCGCACCGTTTCGATTGTCACGCTCGGCTGCAGTAAAAACACGGTTGATTCCGAAGTCCTCGCCGGCACTCTTGCCAAAGCCGGATTGCAGCTTGCGGCTGAACCCGAGGGCGCCGATGCCATCGTGATCAACACCTGTGGTTTTATCGAGGCTGCCAAAGAAGAAAGCATCAACACGATTCTGGAAGCCATCGCGCTCAAGGAGCGTGGCAGCGTCGGCTGTGTCGTCGTTGCTGGCTGCCTTGCCCAACGCTACGGCGATGAGCTTCGCCGTGAATTGCCGGAGGTGGATTTGATCGTTGGCACCGAGCAGTATGCTGCCATTGCACGGTTTCTCTCCTCCGATCCGCGCTACACCCTTCCTGGCGAGCGCATTGTTTCGACACCATCGCATTATGCTTACGTCAAGATCAGCGAAGGCTGCGACCACCCGTGCTCGTTCTGTGCTATACCGATCATGCGCGGCAAACACCGTAGTCGCCCCGCCGACGAGATCGAGCGCGAGGTGCGAATGCTGGTTGCTGGTGGTACCCGCGAAATCATCCTCATCGGGCAGGACACAACGTACTACGGGTACGACCTCTACCGCAAGCGCACGATAGCCGACCTGCTCCGCCGCCTTCTCGACATCGAGGGCGTCGAATGGCTACGCATGCTCTATGCCTACCCGTCGCATTTCCCGCTGGACGTGCTCGACGTCATGCGAGAGCGCTCAAATATGTGCCGGTATCTGGACCTACCGTTGCAGCACTGCTCGACCGATGTACTGCGCTCGATGCGGCGCGGCATTACCCGCCGAGCCACCGAAGAATTGCTGGCGACGATACGCGACTGCGTCCCCGACATCGCGCTGCGCACAACGTTCATCGTGGGCTATCCGTCTGAGTCCGAGCAGCATTTTGAGGAACTCTGCCGATTTGTCCAAGAGCAGCGATTCGATCGGCTGGGTGTGTTCACCTATTCGCAGGAAGAGGGCACCTATGCCGACATTCTCGGCGACCCAATCCCGCACGAAGTCAAGCTCGAACGCCAACGCATCCTGATGGAATTGCAGCGGGAGATTTCCTACCAGCGCAACCAACAGTTGGTGGGCAAAAGTCTCCGTGCAATCGTGGACGAACCGCTCGGCGAGGGTCAGTATCGCTGCCGTACCGAAGCCGATGCTCCGGAAGTTGATGGCGAATTGTTTGTGCATTCTCCTGCCATCCTCACGCCTGGGGATTTTATCACGGCAACAATCACCGACGCGGGAGAATACGACCTGTTCGGTGTTTTGGCGCAGCAGTCCATCGCTACCGATGCTGCGGTATGCGCCGAGCAGTAGGAGTACTGATTGCGTGTGTTTGGGTTGGTGTGTGGGCGCAATCTCCGGCACCAACAGAGCTTCGCATGACGACCATGCACGTGCGCCATGCCGATACCGATTCCAGCCGACTCGATGTTTATGCTGCGTTGCCCTACCGATGGCTTCGTTTTACTGCCGGCGAGCGAGTGCTCTTTGCATCATACCGCCTGACGGCTACCGTTACCGACACGCTGGGACGGGTGATCGCTGAGCGCAGCCTCGACCGCACACTTCAAGAAACTGACCGCAGTGTTGCTTCCGGTGGGACCGATGCAGCCGACATTACCCAGACTACCGTTGTGGTAGCACCAGGCAATTACCGTGTCGAACTGCGTGTCACCGACCAGCTTTCCAATCGTCAACAGCGAACACAGCAAGCAGTGACGATTCCCTCGTATCGGCGGGGAACAATCAGTCTCAGTGGCATTTTGCTCGTCGAGCGTATCGAGGAACGAAATCGGCGCTATGTGATCACCCCGATTGTTGGCAGCGACATCAGTGCCTACGAAAACGGTTTTTTTGCATTTTTCGAGCTGTACGCAGCACCCCAGCAAGCAGTGCAGGTTCGTGCGCGGCTACTCGATAGCACTGCGACCGTTCTGGAAACACCATGGCAGCAGCTGCGCACCGATAGCACCGGTCTTGCTCAACATTTTATTCGGCTTGTTCCGCCGATCCGTCGCATGCCGCAAGGCACGTATCTGCTCCGCATTGAAGCTGCCAGCGACACAACGCGCATCGCTGCTGCATCCGAGCGCAATCTTCAGCTCCGCTACGGTGCCTCCAGCAGTGTTTTTAGCGACATCAACAAAGCAATTCGCCAGCTTCGATACATCGCCACACAAGCCGAGATTGACTCGATGCTTGCCAAGCCCACCGATGCCGAACGACGCGCCGCCTTCGAACAGTTCTGGCAGCAGCACGACCCAACGCCGGGCACGCTTCGCAACGAAGCATTCGAGGAATATTTTGCCCGTGTCGAGTACGCCAACCGAAACTTCCGATCCTACGCCGAAGGCTGGCTGACCGATATGGGCATGGTCTATATCGTTCTGGGCGAACCCTCCAGCGTCGAACGGCGCATCA
>JBBIUD010000162.1:0-4556 GCA_037440485.1 Chlorobiota bacterium | reverse complement strand
CATTTACCGAACATGGTACACCAACACCATTCCGCGCGACTCGAGCGGACACGTCAGCGCCGATGCAACGCAGTACAATGCCGAACTGCAAGCCAGCTACCAAGCCTACGAGCGGCTCAACATCACTGCAGGACTGCAAATGGTTGTCAATGCTGTCGAATCTCCCTACACACAGGGCGCACGGCAGCAGACGATCACCAGCGGTTATGCCCAAGCGGAGTACCGCATCAGCGACAACATCACCGGAACCATCGGCGCTCGCGCCGACCATGTCGGCACCGAGGGCACGACGACAGGCGTTCAATTGAGTCCGAAAGTAGGAATCACCTGGCGCACCAGCGAGCAGACAACTGTTCGCGCCTCGATTGGGCGCGCCTTCCGCGCAGCTACGCTCACAGAGCGCTATGCTGCACTACGCTTTGCAGGCTTTACCGTCGGCATCAATCCTTCCTTGCGCTCCGAAATCGGTTGGTCAGCTGAGGTGGGCATTCTCCACACGGCAACCATCGCCGACCGCGAGTGGACCTTCGATGCCGCAGCGTTTGTCGCTCGCATGGAGGACTTGATCGAACCCCAGTTTGTCGTAGATACTGTCGCCGAGATACGCTTTATCAACATCACGCGTGCCCTTCTACCGGGCATCGAGATTACCGTCCGCGGCTGGATTTGGCGCGATATTATCGGTGTTGAATCCGGTGCAACGCTGATGGCGCCTCGCGATCTGGTTGAGGATGCCCCTCTCCGCTTCCGCCATGCTGTGCAGTGGAATACTCGCCTGCTGCTCAATCTTAGCGAGCGGCTGCACTTTCATGCCGATTACCGCTTTCTCTCCCGCGTCGAACGCATTGACGACCGCATTGTTCAGCTCGGCTTGGTCCCCAATGGTGATGCACGCGTACCTATTCATGTTCTCGACGTTCGATTGCTCTGGGATGCACCGCTGGCGATACCGCTTCGGCTTTCGCTCAACGTTCGCAATGCCCTCGACTACTACTACGCCGAGTACATCGGCAACCTCGGTCCGACACGGCAGGTTTCCCTGCAAGCTGAATGGACGCTGCGCTAAAACTGCCGGAGTAGGCGGATGTCGTTTTCGTAGAGCAGGCGGATGTCGTCTATGCCAGCCAGGAGCATGGTCACCCGCTCGATGCCGAAACCGAAGGCATAGCCTTGCCACCGTTCTGGATCAAGTCCGCAGCGTCGCAGCACATTCGGATGGACCATACCGCACCCGACAATTTCCAGCCAACCAGAATGCTTGCACACGCGGCAGCCCCGCCCACTGCAGAGAAAACACTCGATGTCCATCTCTGCGCTCGGTTCGGTGAACGGAAAAAACGACGGGCGGAAGCGATAGGCAATGCCACTGCCGTACATCTGCTCAGCAAAGGCAACCATCGTTCCCTTCAGGTCGGCAAAGCTTGTGTGCTCGTCAATGCAGAGACCTTCGAGTTGGTGAAATTCCGCCAGCGAGCGTGCGCTAATGGCTTCGTTGCGATACACTCTGCCCGGCATAATCGCACGGATTGGGGGCGGCATGGACTCCATCAACCGAATCTGCACCGGCGAGGTGTGCGTCCGCAGCAGCAAGGGTTTACCGCTGGCATCGGTCTGGCGCAAAAAGAACGTGTCCTGCATATCGCGCGCTGGATGATCCGGCGGGAAGTTGAGCGCTTCGAAATTGTGATAGTCATCCTCAACGTCGGGACCGTGCGCTACAGCAAAACCCATACGCACAAAAATTTCGATCATGCGGTCGAGGGTTTGCAGCACTGGATGCAGTCCGCCGCGCGGGATCGGACGTCCGGGGAGCGTTGGATCAATGGTTGGGTGCTCGCTGCTCCTGCGGTCGAAGCGCTGGCGAAGTTCGGCAAACTCTTCCTCGACGGTACGCCGTAGATCGTTGAGCAGACGACCAATCACAGGCTTTTCCTCTTTCGGCACCTCGCGTAAGCGATCGAGCATTTGCCGAATACGCCCCTTTTGGACCAAGTAGGTCAAGCGAAACTGCTCAAGTTCCTCTGGTGAGCCAATGCTCCGCAGCGCTGCCAGTGTTTCGGTGCAGAAGGCTTCGACGTCCTGGCGGGTCATGGCTGCATGTCCAGATAGCGTCCGACATCGGTGCGCAGATTGCGCAGGTGTTGCTGCGTTGCAATGATCGTACTGCGCTGGTCACACAGAATGAGCGTGGGGTAGCCTTCAATTTCGAATGGCTCTAATGCTGGGGCATCGAAGCTGGGCACTACTGCGAGCGTGTGCTTGACACGCTGGAGCACACGCGCCAGCTCACCACGTGGAGTGCCCACGCTGACCACAAGCACGGGAATCGAACGGTTGGTTGAGTCGCACCAATCGGCAAATTCCGCAAGACGGTCGGCACAGGGCTGGCAGTCGGCAAAGACGATCGCGATCAGAGCTGGCTTTCCCCGAAGCTGTGCACCGGTGACATCTGCACCTTTTCGAGCACCAGGCAACCGGAACTCAGGCAGTTCCGCACCGATGCGAATGCGGCGGTCGGGATTGTAGCGTTCGGCAGTCCGCGCCAACGGATGGGTCGGACAGCGCTGTGTTACTGCGGTGTACATCTGCCGTGCGCGCTGCCGATCGCCCGCAGTACTGGCACTGACCAGTTCGGTAAACGCCACCACAGCCCGCGCAACGGTATCTGGATTTGCTTCGATCAGCTCATCGAGGAACGCGCGCCGCTCGCTGTCGGGACGGCTTGCCAACGCTGCAAAAAGAAGTTGTGGATCGAGCGCCCACAGCGGCGAGCTGGGTGGAATACGCTGCAATGCGCGGCGGTAAAGTTCATCGTCCTTGCTCTGCGACGGCAGCGCAAGGGCAAACAGAAGCCAAAGCTGCTCTGCCAGCGGTGACCGAACTGCCCGTAAGCGCGCGGCAATCGTATCGCGCCAGCGCATCGCACCGAGCCGCGAATGAATCTCCGATGGCTCATAGCCTGTCCCGCCACTACGCATGGAACGTTCCATCATTGCTGCGCTTGAATCGGCGAATGCCTCCTGGTAGCGCATCAATGCACGATAGGCATCGGCAGCTTCTTGCCACAGGGGCGACTCGCATCGAAGTAGCTCGCGGTCGCTCCGACGAGGAAATTCAGCCGGATCAATCGCAATGCTGCTATCGGTGTCAATGCCGCTGTAGTAGCCATCGGGCGCCAGCACGACGCTATCGCGCACCGAGGCTGTGACGACACCACGACCACCCCCACGAATCACCACGCGGTAGCGTGCAGGCACCGACATACCGCTGGGAAGGACATAGACGCCGTCGTGACGGCGCCGCTCCATCAGTACGCCCGAGGTTGACTGCGGGAGCGTGCGCTCCGGCGCCAGCAGCACGCTATCGCGGTGCTCCGGAAATGGCAGCGTGGGCAGTTCGACGGTGATGCGCTCGCGGACGGATTGCTGGCCAACAAGCAACGGCACGTCAATGGCGCGGTGATGAAGACCCGCCAACCGCAAAAGGAATAACCCCTCACCCTCGGCACGCACAGCAAAGCTGCCGTCGGGATTAGCGCGAACCTGCACCAGTGGCTCGAGTCGTCCAGCGCGGCGCAGTTCTGCATGCGCCACTGGCAGTGGATTGCCTCGCGCATCGAGGATACGTCCGCTTACCTCAATCTGATGTGCCTGGATGCTGGCGAGCGTAGCAGCGAGCAGCAAAACAAAAAGTCGAAGCTGCATTGGAATGTGGTGCGTCGGTGGAACGTATCAAGCGGCAAAGATACTGCCGCTTGGTACGTGCTGGCGCATCCAGCTAACGATAGCGGCGAGCGTATCGGCAGCTGTGCGAATGTCGGTTTCGGTTGTGTCCTTCGATAGCGAGAAGCGGACAGCAGCCCGTGCTTCTGCATCGGAGCGTCCCATCGCCTTGAGCACGTGCGAGGGCTGCATCGAACCACTGCTGCAGGCAGAGCCGTTCGAGCAGGCAATGCCTTCCATGTCGAGCAACTGTAAGATCGCCTCACCATCGAGTCGCTCGGCATCGAGGAACGAAACATTCAGGATGTTCGGCAGCGCATCATTGGGTGTGTTGATGCGAATTCCCTCGATGCGTTCGCGCAGCAACTGCGCCAGCAGATCGCGCAAACGTTGCATATGGAGGCTCCGCTCTGCCATAGCTGCATGGGCGCGACGGGCTGCCTCGGCAAAGCCAACGATGAGCGCAACAGCTTCAGTGCCACCACGACGACCGCGTTCCTGCCCGCCACCGTGCAGCAGCGGTTCCAGACGGACGCCACGGCGAACGTAAATCGCACCGACACCTTTGGGTCCGTGAATCTTGTGCGCTGATAGTGTTGCAAAATCAACCCCGAGCGTTGCGACGTCGAAGGGGACTTTCCCAAAGCTCTGAACTGCATCGGTATGGAGGAGTGCATGGGGAAGCAGCGTTCGCAGTTGACAGATCGGCTGAAGCGCGCCAGTTTCGTTGTTCGAATGCATAACGCTGACGAGAACATCCGGGCGATTGAGTCGTTCCACTGGAAGAGCATCGAGCCGCAGAATGCCTGCCGAATCAACCGGCAGTACAATCAG
>JBBIUD010000161.1:0-4563 GCA_037440485.1 Chlorobiota bacterium | reverse complement strand
CTACTGTTTCGGTGTTTCGATGAGTATCTGCACAGTCCGGCTTAGTTGGCGTCCAGTTGGTCTATTATTGTCGAATCGCTCGATCGTCTCACCAAAGCCGGCTGTTTCGTAGGCTGCATCGGGCCGCTTGGACTTGAGGTACGCCATGACTGCCTGAGCACGACGTCTCGAAAGATCGAGATTGTAGCGTGCATCACCAATACGGTCGGTATAGCCGTAAATCTTGACGGTCGAACCTGGTTTGATCGCCGGCAGAATTTTCAGATCAAGAATCCGCTTGTTGTCTGGTGTGATGACATCGCTGTCGAAGTCGAAGAGAATGAGGCTGAATTTTTCAATTGATTTGTCGCCGGACTTTTCTTGAAGTTTTCGTGTGCTGCTCAGGTAATCAACTGAAATAGAACCGCTGCTTTCGGACACTTTACCCAAAACGGACTCAGCGCGGAATGTGTAGTCAATCGGCACCTGCTGGGAGGAAAGTTCGCTGGGTTGTATTGTCCACGTCAGAGGCCGAGGTGTTCCATCTCCCCGAAAGGTCCGCAGCGTGCGCCCTGCTTGAGAAATGACCAATTCCCACTCTTTGACGGGGTCAGATGTTTGAACCTCGGGAATGAAAATGAGTACATCCGGACTTGCAAGACGCTCTATGCCAACTCGCGATTGAAAAGGCTCGAGGATTTCTGGCGTTGAAGCACGGAATTCGACCCGACGGTTTTCAGCGATACCATCCGGATCGTTCGGAGCGGATGGCTTTTCTGGCAAGTCGCGTGCTTCGACTTTGATTCGGGATGAATCAAGCCCGCATGCGACAAGCTGTGATCGGATAGTTTGTGCTCGCTGAAGTGAAAGAGTACGATTGCGAAGCTCGCTTCTGCCGTCGTTGGTGCCGATGATGACCAGTTGTGCAGTCGGAAATTGCTTCATGCGCCGGCAAATCAACGATAACAAATAGTCGTTGACCGAGAGGGCATCCTTGAGCGTGTCGGCTGCAATGCCCTCGCCCGACTCCCGAAGTTCCGGCAATTGGTAGGCTGATTCGGGTTTGCTCGAGTTCGCCGGAAAGAAGACATACGGCACCAAAGGGAAATACTCGGTATAGCGAACATCCTCAAGCTTGAGTGTACGAACGTCGGCAGTATCACCAGCGGGCGAAATGCTGATCACTCGTGCTATTCGACCACGGATATACGGCTCCGATGGTGGCACCGTCGAGTCGCTTTCTTTTGAACCGAGACTGTAGAACAGGTTGATACCTACGCGTAACTGCGGTATTGTCCAGGAATCAAAAGCAGGATTCGAGGAGACCTTTGTCAGCGGAAAACGAACGCTCAGTTCTGGCTGCAAAATCCAGAGCTTGCTCAGCGGTATGTCGTATGCTGCGCCGATCGCCAGTGCAATTCGCGTTTGTGGGTCTGGAAGCGCTGTTTCGGTGATGGTTGGTGTATCGTTGCGTGTGTACGTTGGTGACATTGGTAAACCTACTTCGAGTCCACCCCAGAGCCACAGCGACTCCGATAAAATCAGATTGCGAATACCGATCGTCGGCAGTAGCTCAAGGTAGGGTAGAGACGGTGTTAGCTGAGTGTTCAGTCCATTCGATGCGCTCAGCGTTGCGTTTCCCATCGCAGAGTATGCTGCACGCAATCCGAGCCCGAGCGACTCACTCAACGGCAATTGACCAATGAGTCCAATTGCCCCGGTCAAGCTTGTGGCTGAACTGTTGTAGTAGGGTTGACCTGTAAGCTGGGGCGTCGGAAAAGCGGGATTATGAAGGTTAGCATTGAGCCCACCGTGAAGTCCGATGCGAGGTGAATTCGTTTCCTGGGCTACAGCGACAATCGAACACACAAGCAGTGCCAGAAAGACTTTCTTTGAACGCATAAAAACGTAAATCGGGTATTGAGACAGAACGTATCAGTGAATCGAGGGTGCAAGACGGACAAGTGCACACATTTCACGCACTGCACGGTCGAGTCCGACAAAAACAGCGCGCGAAATGATTGCATGCCCAATACTGACCTCAACAATTTCCGGAATTTTGACGACGGGAGTAACATTGACGTAGTTAAGTCCGTGCCCAGCCGTTACACGCAATCCATTTTGGTGCGCATACGCAGCAGCTGCGGCGAGCCTCTCTAATTCGGTGCGCACCTCTTCAGCGCTGCGTGCGTTTGCATAGATGCCCGTGTGCAGTTCGACAATATCAGCACCTGCTTCGAGTGCTGCATCAATCTGCTGCGTATCAGGTTCTATGAAAAAACTAACCTCGATTTCTTTGTCGTGCATGCGATCGACAAGGCTTGCATAAAATTCAACACGCGCTGCAACATCGAGTCCACCTTCCGTGGTCAATTCCTGCCGACGTTCGGGGACAATCGTCACTACGTCAGGCAAAACATCTCTGGCTATCTCGATGATTTCTGGCGTCGCAGCCATCTCGAGGTCGAGCTTTGTCTTGACCACTTCTCGCAGCATGCGCACGTCGCGGTCGTTGATATGCCGACGATCTTCACGGAGATGACACACAATACCAACAGCGCCGGCAAGCTCAGCCAAAACAGCACCAGCAACCGGATCAGGTTCAATCCCGCCACGTGCTTCGCGTATTGTTGCAATATGGTCAATGTTGACTGCAAGCTCTGCCATGTTGAATTGTCCGAATGTCGCAACTACTGCGAAAATACCAGTCATGTATCACCGAATCGGAACTATACACGAATGATTGATGGTTATGCGTCCTCAAACCAGAACGATTTTGTCGGATTTTTCAAACTGGACCGCTGTGAACGAACAAGCTGTAAACGATCGCGTTGATATCCTCGAACAGATAACCAGCGAGGATTATCAGTACAAATACGGCTTCGAATCAGCCATTGAAGAAGAGATTGTTCCGCCTGGGTTGGATGAATCCATTATCCACCTGATCTCCGAAAAAAAGGGTGAACCCGAATGGATGCTCCAATGGCGGTTAGAAGCATTTCGCACCTGGCAACAAATGAAAGAACCCCGCTGGGCAAATGTTCGGTACGAGCCAATCGACTATCAAGCGATCAGCTACTATGCAGCTCCGAAACGCTCTGCCAATCCTCGCTCGATGGATGAAGTTGATCCAGAACTGCGTCGCACGTTCGAGAAACTTGGCATTCCATTGCACGAACAGGAAATCTTAGCGGGTGTTGCTGTGGACGCAGTGCTCGATAGTGTCTCGGTTGCGACAACATTCCGGGAAAAGCTTCAATCGCTGGGGATAATTTTCTGCTCGATGAGCGAAGCAATTCGGGAATATCCTGACCTTGTGCGTCAATATCTGGGTACGGTCGTTCCGCCGAACGACAATTTCTTTGCCGCGCTCAACTCGGCGGTTTTTTCGGATGGGTCGTTCTGCTATGTGCCGCCTGGGGTGCGCTGTCCAATCGAGCTTTCGACGTATTTCCGTATCAATGCTCGCAATACGGGGCAGTTTGAGCGAACGCTCATCATCGCCGATAAAGGCGCCTACGTCAGCTACCTCGAGGGCTGCACAGCTCCCATGCGCGACGAAAATCAACTCCATGCAGCCGTCGTTGAGTTGATCGCTCTCGATGATGCGGAAATCAAGTACTCAACAGTGCAAAACTGGTACCCCGGCGACAAAGATGGTCGCGGTGGTATTTACAACTTTGTGACTAAGCGTGGAATTTGCCTGGGCGCACACTCAAAAATTTCGTGGACACAAGTCGAAACTGGTTCAGCAATCACATGGAAATATCCCAGCGTCATTCTCAAAGGGGATTACTCGGTTGGCGAATTCTACTCTGTCGCGGTTACAAATCACCGCCAGCAAGCTGATACCGGGACAAAGATGACGCACATCGGCCGTAACACCCGCAGCCGAATCGTCTCGAAAGGAATCAGCGCGGGTTTTAGCCAGAACTCCTATCGTGGGCTTGTTCGTGTCAATCCCAGTGCCGAGAATGCGCGGAACTTCTCGCAGTGCGATTCCTTGCTCATCGGCGATCGCTGCGGCGCGCATACGTTCCCATACATTGAGGTCAATAATCCGACAGCAATTGTCGAACACGAGGCAACAACATCGAAAATCGGTGAAGACATGCTGTTCTATTGCAACCAACGCGGGATAGATACCGAAACAGCAGTCGCGCTCATCATCAACGGTTATGCACGCGAAGTGCTCAACAAGCTGCCGATGGAATTTGCCGTCGAAGCACAAAAACTCCTGGCAATTTCGCTGGAAGGCAGCGTCGGATAATGTTCAACTGTACACATCTTCATACCAATGGCACAACCACTACTTGAAATTCGAAATCTTCATGCACGCGTCGGTGATCGCGAAATTCTCCGTGGCGTCAATCTGAGCGTTGAGCCAGGCGAAGTCCACGCGATCATGGGTCCGAACGGTTCAGGAAAAAGCACGCTTGCTGCTGTCTTAGCGGGTCGGGATGATTACGAAGTCACCGACGGTGAAGTGATCTTCGAAGGAAAAAACATTCTCGAGCTTTCGCCAGAGGAGCGTGCACGCGAGGGTATTTTCCTGGCATTCCAGTATCCAGTCGAGATTCCAGG
>JBBIUD010000160.1:0-4568 GCA_037440485.1 Chlorobiota bacterium | reverse complement strand
CAAGTTCGGGAACACGAACTTGCGACAAATCCAGACCTCCAGCGCCAAGTCGCGATCAATCTCGATGACAATCACTTCGACTATCTTTTCGTTTGCGGCGGCAATGGGAGTTTGAAAGCGTGTGCCACGTTAGATCGTATCATCAAGGAAGAAAAGCTCCGTACCCGCATTCTGGTGTGCCCCGGCTCGATTGACAACGATGTTGCCAATAATTACGGCACGTCAATTGGATTCTACAGCGCTCTCGACCGCAGTCTCGAAATGCTCGAGTGGATTCGCAATACGGCAAGCTCGCATCGCCGAGTTTATTTGATCGGCTCGATGGGACGGGATTCAGCATACCTGGCGTTCTATGCGGGCATCGCCACTGGTGCTGAGTACATCATCCGTCCGCGCGAGGAAGTAGATTTTGAGCAATTGGCGACCACCATCGAGGAGCGAGATCGAGACACGCGGATTGTCGTTGCCGAAGGTTATGGCAAATCGCTCGATGAAATTCGCGCAATCTTGGAGGATATCTTTCGGCGGCGTAACATTAAGCGCGAAATTCGAACAGTGGACATGGGATACTTCCAGCGAGGGGGACAAGCAGCGGTGGCCGATATTCTGCGTGCCAGTTGGTTAGGGTATCGCATGGTTACCGATGCATTCGCGCGGAAGGAAAGCGGATTCTACACCGCTTTCTACACCGGACACTACCAAGAACCTATTCCACTCGATGTTGCTGCCGACGATAGTCGTTCGAATCATCTGGACATCCCCGAAGAACTCATCAAAATGACCCTTGCGCTGCGGTGATGGTGGAACGAGATTTTTTCGAGCGTGTCTGGGAAATTGTCCGACGCATTCCGCCAGGTTCAGTGACGACCTATGGGCATATTGCCGCCGCACTGGGTGCACGGTCAGCAGCGCGCACGGTTGGGTGGGCACTCAACGCAACGATAGGGCGGAGCGACATTCCTGCGCATCGCGTTGTCAATCGCTGTGGTGAACTGAGCGGGCGACTGCATTTTGCGACGCCGACGCTGATGCGCGAACTGCTCGAAGCCGAGGGTGTAACCTTCGATGGTGACCGTGTCCGACTCGATAAGCACCTCTGGATACCGCTGCCGTCAGTCCACGAACGGACCGTTGAAGACAACGCTCTCGTGTTGCCGCTTCCCACAGAGCACGATAGCACGCGCGGCTCCGACGGACGTGCTGAGCGTCGCAGTGTCGCGGTCAATGACGCATAGATATCCGTGCGGAGTCGAAGAACCGTTGACATTGAGCTTTCCGCTGAGAACATAGACCAACACCACGCCATCATCGGGGCATGCCCACGTGTGTGCGCCAGCATGGTCGAAGGTTACGTCGTCGTAGGTAACGGTGGTGTGAAGAGTAATCGGTCCGTTAGGGGACGCTATATGGCGAATGATACCTCCCTCGATGGTTGTGGTCGGGATCTGCTCCGGTGAAATAATGTGCAGGGACGGAGGTGTTGCCTTTAGTGTACGGGGATGGTTGATCCAGAGCTGCAAGCCATGAGCATTGCCCAGCGGCATCTCGGAATGGATAACACCACTGCCGGTGACAAAGTGCATGGCATATCCTGCCGGTGCCTGGACATGATTACCGAGGGAGTCGCTGTGCTCGAAGCCACCCTCGAGCAGGTAGGTGATAATCTCAAAGCCTCGATGCGGATGGTCCGGAAATCCTGCGTGCGAGCTAACAAAAAATTCATCGAGGAATAGAAACGGATCGGTTGTTGGCCAGCGTAGGTCCGGCGAGGGAAACGGTCGCAGCACACGCGCACCAGCGCCTTCGGTCCGCATTGGAGCTTGAATGCACATCATGAGCCTTCGATGGGATGTAAGTGATACTGGCGCCAAGACGAACCGAGGGCTCAACAAGTCTCCAGCAATAAAACCAATCATTTCACGTATTTTTGCAGTCTTGATACACAAAATCATTGCTAACCAATGGGTACGATGACAGCAGTTGCAGAGCCGACGGTCGGCGTTGATATTGCCCGACTGCGAAATATTGGAATCTCTGCCCACATTGACTCGGGCAAAACCACGCTCAGCGAGCGGATTTTATACTACACCGGGCGCATCCATCGCATTGTTGAGGTGCGCTCCAAAGACGGCGCTGGTCCAACAATGGACTCGATGGACCTCGAGCGCGAGAAAGGTATCACCATCCAATCGGCAGCGACGTATTGCCAGTGGAAGGGATACCACATCAACTTGATTGATACGCCTGGGCACGTTGATTTCACCGTGGAGGTCGAGCGCGCGCTCCGTGTCCTCGATGGCGCGATTCTAGTGCTCTGCGGTGTTGCTGGTGTCCAAAGCCAGTCTATCACCGTTGACCGGCAGATGCGACGCTACAACGTTCCGCGTATCGCATTCATCAACAAACTCGATCCAGTGATGATCAACATCCCGATCGGTCACGAAGATCAATTTCGGGGTGTTGTGGACCTTATCCACATGAAAGCGCTTTACTTCGACGGTGATAATGGAGAGTTTGTCCGCGAAGAGGACATTCCGTCGGACATGCTCGCAACAGCGCAGGAGTATCGTGCTAAACTCATCGAGAAAGCCGCCGATTTTGACGATGCTATTGCCGAGAAGTATTTGGCGGAAGAAGAAATTTCTACCGACGAGCTGATTGCAGCAATTCGGAAGGCAACGATTGCACTCAAAGTCACGCCCGTCTTTGTTGGCACTGCCAAACAGAACAAGGGCGTTCAGCCGCTGCTCGATGGGGTCTGTATGTTTTTGCCCAATCCCTTCGAAGTCGAAAACTATGCTCTCGATCGTGATCGCAACGAGGAGCGAGTTTCGCTGGTGCCTGATCCAGAACGTCCGCTGGTTGCGCTTGCATTCAAGCTAGAAGATGGACGTTACGGACAGCTTACCTACATGCGGCTCTACCAAGGTCGTGTCCGCAAAGGTGATGTGATTGTCAACAATGCAACGGGCAAGAAAATCAAGGTGCCGCGCCTTGTTCGGATGCATGCCAGCGAAATGCACGACATCGAAGAAGCGCTTGCCGGCGATATCGTTGCAATGTTCGGGGTTGATTGCGCAACGGGCGATACCTTCACTGATGGGTCGGTCAACTATACGATGACCTCAATGTTCGTACCCGAACCAGTCATCGAGCTAGCAGTCTCGCCCAAGGATAAAGCAAGTCTGGCAAACTTTTCGAAGGCGCTCAATCGCTTCACAAAAGAAGACCCGACGTTCCGGGTTTATCGCGATGAAGAAACCGGCGAGACAATCATCCGTGGTATGGGCGAGCTGCACCTGGAAATCTACATCGAACGCATCAAACGCGAGTACAATTGCGAAGTTGTGGTCGGTCGTCCCAAGGTTGCATTTCGGGAAACGATCACAAAGCGTGCTGAGTTCAACTATACGCACAAAAAGCAGACCGGTGGAGCAGGGCAGTTCGCGCGCGTGGCTGGATATATCGAGCCGCTGGAAGCAGATAACCCCTCCAACTACGAGTTTGTGGATGCAATCGTCGGAGGAGTTATTGCACGTGAGTTCATTCCTGCCTGCGACGAAGGATTTCAAGAACAGCTCAAGGAAGGTATGCTCATTGGTCAACCGGTTCAGCGCGTTCGTGTTGTCTTGAACGATGGATCAACACACCCAGTAGATTCCTCGGAAATGGCATTCAAAACCGCAGCCAAAGCAGCAATTCGGGAATGCTACATGCGAGCAGCACCGGTCGTGCTCGAACCGATTATGAAATTGGAAGTTTCGGCACCGGAGGAATTCCAGGGTGTCGTCATTGGGCAAATCAACCAGCGCCGCGGCGTCATCATCGGTACCGAAAGCGAAGCAGGATATGTGGTCATCACTGCTGAAGTACCGTTGCAGGAGATGTTCGGTTACTCAACCGATCTGCGCTCGGTAACCCAAGGCAAGGGTGAATTCACCATGGAGTTTCTCAAGTACGCTCAGGTCCCCCGCGCTGTTCAAGAAGAAATGGTGCGCGAATACCAGAAAAAGCGTGCAGAAGGAAACAAGTAATTTTGCCATACAGCACTGTCAACGTACCCCTGCCGCTACTGTAAAGTACGGCCGGCGAATGTTGCACAAAAGTTTGTTACACCTTTTGTAGCGTGGTACGCACATGAAGTACACAGGACCCAAAGTCAAGCTTTCGCGCAAACTGGGATTTGCGCTGACACCCAAGGCGCGAAAGTTTATGGATCGGAAACCATACCCACCAGGTCAACATGGTCCGGTCAAACGTCGCGCAAAGCTGAGCGATTTCGGGCGGCAATTGCTGGAAAAGCAGCGCTTACGTATCCAGTACAACGTCCACGAGCGTCAGATGCGCAACTACTACGAAGAAGCCTCGCGCCTGTCGGGCAATACAGGCGATAACCTTGTGCAGCTTCTGGAATCGCGGCTGGATGCATTAGTGTATCGTGCCGGATTTGCGCCGACGATCTATGCTGCGCGCCAGTACGTCCGCCATGGGCATATCGAAGTCAACGGTCGGAAAGTGGATATTCCGTCTTACCGCGTCAAACCGAACGACGTCATTCAGGTTCGGGA
>JBBIUD010000159.1:0-4570 GCA_037440485.1 Chlorobiota bacterium | reverse complement strand
CTGGACAGGCCAAGCAGCCGCTGAACGCGGTTTGGTGGATGTTGTCGGTGGTCTTGCCGATGCAATTGAACTGGTAAAACGGCGGATCGGTGTTCCGACTGATAAACGTCCGCGTCTGAAGTTCTACCCAGAGCCAGAGGATTTAGCAACGATTATCAAGCGAGTCATCTCGGAAGCGCTCGGCGACGACAGCGATGAAGACGAGGCACGTGTGGTGTACCGCGCGCTTGGGCTATCACCGTGGCATCGCGCGCTTGCTGAGCTTAGCGCAACACCAACCAATAATCAGTTGCGGAGCATTATCCGTTGGATTGCGCTGACTCGGCGGGAGCCGATTGTTGCTCTGATGCCGCGCGTGATTCCCTTTCCATAGTCTGCTGTCGGCGGATTTCGAAGAGAACGACACCGGCGGCAACGCTGGCATTGAGTGATTCCACAGTCGGTGCCGTCGGGATTTGGATCACTGCATCGCAGATTCGCTGCACGCTGCGACGTATGCCGATACCTTCGCTCCCAATGACAAGGATCACCGGTCTGTCGTAAAGGTGGTCAGTGTAGAGATGCGAGCCGTTGGTATCGGTACCGATTATCCACCAGCCGAATTCTTTTGCGTTGGCTAAGGTTGTGATGAGGGATCGCACGCGAACAAGACGAATATGCTCGAATGCACCGCTTGCTGCTGCAAGTGCTGCTGGAGTGATTGGTGCAGTGTTATGCAGCGGCGTTATCAATGCATCCGCACCAGCTGCTGCTGCTGTCCGTGCAATCGCCCCAAGGTTGTGCGGATCGGTAATCTGATCGCAGGCAACTAAAAGTGCCCTGGCTTTCGCTTGGGCAAGTGTACGCACCGATTCCCACGCAACGGCGTGATACATCTGCCGTAAGGCGATGATGTTTTGGTGGTGCTTGAAGGCGCCGATCTGACGAGCTAAGCGGTCGAATTTTTCGTGCGACAAGGTTGAAATGGGGATTTGGCGCTCGTGGGCGTGCCGGACGATTGATTGCGGCAGTGTGCTCCCAAAGCGCAGAAAAATTTTCTCGATCGGTGCATTCGAACGGAGAGCTTCACTAATTGCGTTGTATCCGCTAAGGTAGATGCTGGTGTCTGTCTGCATAGCGCTGGAGGAGGTAGTCAATCCGTGCTTTGCGAAGGAGATGACCGCTGGGTTGTTTCGGCGTTCTTCTGCTGGTAGTTTGGACGATAACGTTTCCCATGCGAAGGAATGTAAGTGCAAGGGCGTAAGTGAGTGGGATGAATCGTCGCAGCGGCAGGCGATGGATGTGGCTAAAGAGCAGCTTTGCCGCAATGTTTTGCTGTTCGAATGCAATCGTGCGTTCGTCGGATTGCTGCCGTGTTCCACCGCGATGGTGAAGGACGGACGCAGTGGGAACAAAATGGCAATGCCACTGCTGGCGCCAGAGCCGGTAGCAAAGGTCGGCATCTTCGCAAAAGAACCAGAACCGCTCATCCATGCCACCAATGTCTTCGTAGGCAGCACGGCGGCACAGAAGCACAGCACCATCACAGTAGGGAACAGCGCGTGGTTTTGTGTCGGCATGCCCGCGACGGTTGTGGATGGTTTCAATGCCACTGAGCAAGGCAACGATTTCAGCCCAGCCAGGAAAGTATCCCCAGCTCCGTTGGCGACGTCCATCGGCGTATCGTTGATTGGGACAGCAGACACCAACATAGGGGTGTCGCTCCATGTGTTCAATCAAGCGCTCAATACAGCGGGGAAAGTATTCCACGTCGGAATTCGATAAAATCACGTACGGTGCAGTTCCACGCCGAGCACCTTCGTTGCATGCAGCCGCGTAGCTATAGAGCTGTTCTAACCGCACAATATCAATTCCCGGAAACTGTGCCGAAAGATGATTGCCGCTATCATCAGTTGATGCGTTGTCAACAACCGTTATGGAGGCAATTGAATCTGCCGCCGTTTCCAGAAGCGAACGAATGCAACGGCTGGTCAGGTCACGTGTGTTGTGGTGGATGATAATAACGTCAACAGTTGGCTTGACCACAGGTTCACGGTGATGCATATGGTGATGCAATTTACCACATGCGTGCAAACCTGTTCGTATCTTTGCCCAGATTTGGAGTACTATCTTACCTTCAATGCAACGACACGCGCGGCATACCTCAACACACGGCGATCGCGATACTGTGATCGAGACTGCCAATGGTAGTCCACTCCGGCTGCCCGTGATGGATTACCTGCCCCCGAAAGAGGAAATTTTACGCGACTATGCCCTTTGCGTTGCGAGCCGAAAAGCAAGCGTTCTCGGACGTCGAGAAGTGCTGACGGGAAAGGCCAAATTTGGCATCTTTGGCGACGGGAAAGAAGTTCCGCAGGTAGCGATGGCGCGCGCGTTTGAGCCAGGCGATATTCGCTCTGGCTACTATCGAGACCAGACGTTCATGTTTGCAGCAGGCATGTCCACCATCGAGGAGTTTTTTGCTCAGCTCTATGCCATCGCCGATGTTGAGAAGGAGCCGTCCTCGGCTGGACGTTCGATGAATGGGCACTTTGCAACGCGAATGCTCGAACCAGATGGCACATGGAAGCCGATTGCGACGCTTAAAAACTCATCTGCCGATGTTTCTCCCACTGGTTCCCAGATGCCGCGACTCGTCGGACTGGCGTATGCATCGCGGTTGTACCGCGAGTTGCCTGAGTTGGCTGAGCTGACACAGTTTTCGCGAGGCGGTCGGGAAATCGCCTGGGGCACCATTGGCAATGCCAGTTGTGCAGAAGGGATGTTCTGGGAGGCAATCAATGCGATCGGCGTCCTTCGAGCACCAGCAATCGTCTCGATCTGGGATGATGAATACGGAATTTCGGTTCCAAACGAATATCAGGTCACCAAAGGCAATCTCAGTGTACTGCTCAAAGGATTTCAACGCAGCGCTGGCGATAAGCAGGGCTTTGATGTGTACACCATACCCGGTTGGGATTATCCGCGGCTGGTTGCGCTCTATGCCTACGCCGCTGAGCGCGTTCGAAACGACGGTTTCCCAGCCATCATTCACGTCGTTGAACTCACTCAACCGCAGGGACATTCCACTTCAGGCTCTCACGAACGGTACAAATCAAAAGAACGATTGCAGTGGGAGCTTGATCATGACTGTAACCGCCGATTCCGACAGTGGATCATTGAGCAGGGCATTGCAAGCGAGGAAGAGGTTCAGGAAATCGAGCGCCAGGCAGAACAAGAAGCCATAGCTGCAAAAGAGCGTGCATGGGAAACGTACATCACCCCAATTCGTAATGAGCTGTCGGAGGTCATCGCGATGGTTGAGGCGATGCAACGGGAAAGCCGCCAGCCCGACAAATTCAATCCCGTGCTCGAGTCACTCCGAGGGTTACGCGAGCCGTACCGTGCCGACTACTTTGCAGCGATCCATCAGGCGCTCACCATGACCATTGATGAGCCGCTTCCGTCTGCTGCTGCGCTCATCGAATGGCGCGACCGCATGCAGGCAATCCAGCACGAGCGCTACAGCTCTCATCTGTACAGCCAATCGAACGAGCGAGTGGAGAATGTGCCGATAGTCGAGCCGGTCTATTCAGAGTCGTCGCCAGTGGTCAATGGCTTTGAACTGCTCAATGCAAACTTCCGCTACTGGTTGGAGCATGATCGGCGTGTGATTGCATTCGGTGAAGATGTCGGTCGTTTAGGGGACGTCAATCAAGGATTTGCCGGATTGCAGCAGGTCTTTGGTCCCTTGCGAGTCAGTGATACCGGTATCCGCGAGTGCACCATAGTTGGGCAAGCAATCGGAATGGCAATGCGTGGCTTGCGTCCGATAGCGGAGGTGCAGTACCTGGATTATCTGCTCTATGCATTGCAAATTATGAGCGATGATCTGGCAACCGTCCAGTGGCGCACAAAAGGCGGACAGAAAGCACCAGTTATCATCCGAACTCGGGGTCATCGCTTAGAGGGAGTTTGGCATAGTGGGTCGCCAATGGCTGGAATTATCAACCTTGTTCGGGGCATGTATGTGTGTGTGCCGCGCGACATGACGCGAGCAGCTGGGTTCTACAATACACTCCTGCGCAGCGATGAACCCGCACTCGTTGTGGAAGTGCTTAACGGCTACCGTCTCAAAGAGCGCTTGCCGGATAACATCGGGGAATTCACTCTTCCGCTCGGAGTGCCAGAAATTCTGCGGGAAGGCAGCGACGTCACGATTGTGACTTATGGTGCGCTCTGCCGCATTGCTCTGGCGGCTGCTGAGCAACTGGCTGCCTGTGGCATTAGTGCAGAGGTCATTGATGTGCAGACGCTCATTCCATTCGATCGCCCGGGGATTATTGTCTCATCGTTGAAAAAGACCGGACGAATTGTGTTCGTTGATGAAGACGTACCGGGTGGAACAACTGCCTACATGTTGCAACAGGTTGTCGAACGTCAGCATGGGTATCTGTACCTGGATGCGCCACCCCGCACCGTCTCGGCTGCTGAGCATCGTCCTGCCTATGGCACCGATGGAAATTATTGGTCGAAGCCGGAAGCAGAACACATCTTTCGTGCTGTCTATGAACTCATGCACGAAGCAGAT
>JBBIUD010000158.1:0-4574 GCA_037440485.1 Chlorobiota bacterium | reverse complement strand
CCACATCCAAGCCCGCCAGAAAATGCAAGCCTGGGTAATCGGAGTAGTTGTAGCGCGCTTGAGGCATGAATGTGATGTAAGTAAGCGTATTCTTTGCGACAATCGTATTATCCAGCTCGAACGATGGATTGACCGGTAGTTCTGGCATTCGCGTTACTGACGTTGTTTGCCGTATATCAAAGATGCTAACCATGAACGAGACACCCCACTTCGACCCTTGCGGATGGAACACATACTGACCCCCAATGCCGATACCGCCTCCTCCGACTCCCCCGCTATTGAGGAGCAAGTATCCATCAGTCGGACAGACTAGATTTGCCGGGATGATGAGTTTCCCAAAATGCATGTGGTATGTACCCGACATCATCGGACCGACACGCCAATTGCCGGGCGACCGAGTCATGATAACAGTATCGCCATCATCGCGAACAAAGCGCACCCCGAGCGTATCAATGCCAGCAACTTGTGCCCACACTGACACGGTCGCTATCAATCCGCTAACAATTACTCGCATCCACCGCATGGCAATTAGCGTAGAAGTTGAATCTTCAAGATTGCACGCGATAGCTCAACGGTTGGATCATCTACCGGTCGAGCTATCAGGACAACGTTGTATAGCCCTTGCGAGGCTTGGTCTGGAGCATTCCACACAATCGTGTTGACCGTCCCTGGCTGCGACCGTGGCACTACTTCATTATCGAGAAGCAATGCCAGTTCTTTGCCTGTCACATCATAAACTCTGGCTGTAATCCGTACCCGATCTTCGACTGTGTAACGGATTGTTGCTTGTGTGGTCGTGGGATTAGGAAAAACAGTTGCCGATGAAATCACGCTGTTGGGAATCCGGATGGATGTTGTATCGAGGAACCGCCGGCTACCATCGTACATGATTGCTGACAGCTCATACTCATAAACAATGTCGCGAAATTCCACTGTATCTGGTGTTGACATCGTGTAGTCGAAACCGACTGTTGTTGTGCCCTTCGAAAAGAGTGCCGTGTCGAATGGTATTCCGAAGCGACGCACTTCCCGAAACTCAGTCTCGCTGGGCGGTAACGTCGAACATAAACATCGCCGACGAATCACAAACCCGCGCACACCTTGCTCGCAGAGTGTTGACCAGTACAACTGCACAAGCCGATCACCAAGATATTCGGCACGGAAGCTATCAGTCTTGAGCGTCAAACACGGTTCGGGAGCGGGAGCAACACGAAACGAATCAGTACGAACGATGACGTCCTGGACAGTACCATCAACGCGGGGATAGTTCCGCATCTCGACATTATCATCGGCGCGATACCAACGAACACCGTATGCGATGCTATCCACCTCAAGTTTATAGGCATTTGCCTGATAGTAATCGAGCGGCTCCATCCATGCAACGGCGGTACCAATCCGCCCACCATCGGTCATGGTCACACGAAAACGTCCTAAACGAAGCGCAGAATCAAGCGGAAAGAACGTTGCATCGCGAAATTGATCGGGTCCGTAGATGAACACTGAAATCCACCCAGGATGCAACGAGATACAATAGCTGTACGCCGTCAACGGAGCATTGGCGTATGGTGCTATCGGAAGATCGGAACTATTCGGCAATAGCTCGATCTTCATTGCACTCGGATCGTACCGCGCACTGGAGATACCAACAATTTGAAATTGGAAAGTGCCGTTTGCCCAGCGCTCCCAGATCGGCGAAGTCCGCTTGAGAGTTATCGTGAACTCGAGTGTCTGCGGATCAACAATAGCAACGTTCTCGATCGAGACAATCGAAAGTACTTCGCGTTGTATCGTCTGTGCCTGTGCCGCCGTTGTACAGGCGATACTTACAAAAACCCAAACAATGGTTGCCAGCATTGATCTCATCGGGGCACGTTCGTTGTTCGACCGCGGTTGTTCCATGTTTTATTGGCATCGCGTGTTGTCACAATGCCGCTCATATCGGTATCGCGATTGCGGTAGCCTTCTTCGACACAGCCATTCCAGATTGCATCGTAGTCGGTTCGGTCTTGCTCATCAACGGTACCATCGCCATTGACATCGCCAGCAACCATCCCAAAGATCACACCATCGGTTGGGTTATAGTCAATTGGCTTGAGCGCAGATGCACCGCCAAATACGGTCGTTGGTGCACTCAACACAATTGCGTTAGCCGGTTGATCATCGCTGGAAAGCCGCACCGCTGCTGCCGTCATGATTGCAAGGTGCGTGCGGTGATGAATTGCAACGTAGTAGCTGCTGCTATCCACCGCTGGGTCAAAGCAGAGACGTGAACTCCCATCAACATCAACGAGTGCACCATCGGCACGAAGCAAGGCTGTTCGGTACACGCGCTGTTGGCTCGATGGATTCGGGCGCAGCTCGACCAGAACCCAATCCACAATGGTTGAATCAATCGTCCGCGCACTGATACTGGCACGGTTCGGATCGCGGTTATATGGATAGATGTTTGGCGGTGTCGTTGGAATCAATTGGCGGCGGGCTAAGTCAGTTGCCATTGTTCCATTTCGATAAGGACCCTCCAGGAGCACTCGGGCATCAAGACAGACCTGGACAGGAACAGGATATCCAATCGCAAATGGACCAAGCACAGAAAGTGTATCGGCAAGCGAATACGCCCAACCACTTGTATCAAGGGATGCAGGTATTCGAGAGGAGCGAACATTACGCCACCGAGCACCATTCCAGTGCAGCAATATGACACGATTACGATCGAGTCCGTTTGATTCATCAGTCGTCGGTTCTGCAGGTGTATCCAGCCATGCATAGCCGAACGTATAGGGTAACGACGCCAGTAGAGCTCCCCGCTCATCGGTCGCATCAACGAAAAATGCTCGGCGTGCTTTACTGGTCCCTTCTGGATAAGGCGGGAACGTTGCCGGTAGCGTTCGTACAGTAACCGATGATGGGACAGTCGCACTTGGAACGCGGAGCGCAAGCCACGTGAAGGCATTCGTGAAACGTTGTGGGATGCTGTCCCCACGAAGACCTGTGCGCCGTAGCGAGCCGACCACTTCCGAGCGTGGATGCTGGTAGAGTGGATCGAGCTGCGACGGTGTATAGGTCAAGATGTACCGCTCTGCGGAATCGCGCTCCGTGTAAATGAACGTTGGCTGCGTTGGTGTTCCGACCACAAGCGAATCGTTGACCGTCACGTGACGATCGAACTGGAGACCACCACGGCTATACACAACCAGAGATTGCAGGACACTATCTGCAGGCGGAACCTCATTGCCGGTGACGATACGGTTGGTGCCTTCGTACTGAATCGAGTAGCCGCCAGTCCATCGCAAAAACTCCGAAACGGATGCGGAATCTGTGCGAATCACCAGTGACCGAGGTTGCATGGAAAGATTGCTCGCATCCGAATTCCGCAACTGTCCCTGATGGAGATAGAGGGTATGCCGAACTGCAATCGCAGCTGAATCGCTCATTAGCGCTCCAGCAGAATTATCCAGTTCCAGCGCGCTCACTATTCCGCGACCACTGAGGACTTGCTCTGTGGCACCCTGGAGGATGATTGCCCCGTAGGAGCCATCATTGTTGACCGAGCCATCATGGTGCACTCGTCCACGTGCGATAAGTGGATACGACTGCGAAATCAACAACTGGCTTGGCTGTTCAACAACGAGTGTATCGCGGCTAACCAGCGAACGATTCGAGGATGGATCGAGCTGCTTGCTGCTTTGTCCGCGGAAATACAGAACAGCGTAGGTGATTTGCGGTACACGCTGCCGAGCATTTGCCGTATCGCCAATGAATTCGGTTCGACCATCGAGGAACGTTTGCTCGATGCGAGCATCTCCAGTGATAGTAAGCACACCGCGGCTGTTCTGAACAACACCGCCACTGTGGCTTTGCATTTGCCCGCGTACCTCGATGCGTCCGACATTGACGATTCGTCCGCAGGTGGTGTTTTCCAGCACCTGCTGCGCAAGCAGCCCTGACTGACAGGTCCACATGACAACGAGGATTTTTCGAAGGATTTTATTCATCGCCTATCTGCAGTCGTCCTGCATTTTGAATCCAACCAGTATTGCGCAAAGTGTTGACGCGAACCGTCGGGCGTGGCTCTGAGGCAAAGATGACCAAGCCGCGTTCCTTCGGTTGCGATGCTGTCGTACGTTGTGCAAATTGCTCGAAATCGCTTGCGGAAAGATTCTCACGCGGAGCCGTTGTTGTATCGCAACCGATTATATCCAACTCACCATTACGACCGATGGTTGATGCCAGGTAGTTTGTTGCACCACCGATAATGAATAGCCCGCCGCTCGCTGGTGCTGTCGAATCGGTACCGATTATCAGTGCAGCACTGTTTTGGGAGTGATCAACGATAACACGGGCAGCCATCGCAAGCGGATACGCTTCCGGTATTGAATAGCCATCCCATCCATTCGCTACTGGTCGGGTGAAACCAACCCACACGTTATGCAGCACGACAGCCGTATCGTACGGCAGTGTCTCGCTTTGGTCTATCCATGTCTCTGGATTAGACCAGCGACCATCGCGAACACTAATCACACGCGAGGGCGCTGCACGCAGGAGTAAATCGCTGCCATCGAGCAAGCCATTCGAAC
>JBBIUD010000157.1:0-4596 GCA_037440485.1 Chlorobiota bacterium | reverse complement strand
CCTCGGCGAAAAGGACGCGCGATTGCTGTCCAACGCAGAGCGTGCCAAAATCGAGCACAGCCGGCGCCCGCTGCCAGCTCGGACGAACCGAACGATACGACAGCGCCACGCGCAACGGACGATCAACGTTGCGCACCAGCGTGCGGTCGTTGTGATCGAGCACCAGTGTTGCAGTGCCACTCCCATAGCCATCGTAGCGCACGTGCACCCAGAGTGATTCTCCCGGTGGCACAACGATCGGAAGATTCCCTCGGCTGGTCCCCACAATTGCCAGCGGCACGCCGATCGGCTCAATCCCCATCGCGCCAATGACCAGGTCGCTATTGCCAGTGTTGGTCACAAGAACTGAATCGAGGTGCACAGCATTGCACACACTATTCCAGACCGGTGCACGGGCATTGATGATCGGTGACCGTGCATACACGCGCAGCGTGACGGTGGTATCGCGGCTGCATGGCTCGGTTCGAATCCGTAGCCGCGTGGCATACCACCCCGTATCGGGCGGCACAAAACTGAAACGCAGCGTATTCCCTCCTGCAGGAACCTGCAGGGGTAGCGCCGTCTCGAGCAAAAACGTCGAGCCGCCAAGGCGCGTGACCGCGCTGACCTGCCCATTGACAGTCGAGCGATTGTCAACAAAAACCGACAGGTGCGCTACCTCACCTGCTGGCACACCGACCACCTCGACCAGCGTATCGGCAACCGTGACGGGCTGTGTGATGCGTTCCCCCGTCAGCATGACCGTCACGTTCGTGCCACTACTAAAGGCAGCCGTCAATACGGCTGAATGCCTGCCATCGCTCGGCGGTTGAAATCGCACCACCACCA
This sequence comes from Chlorobiota bacterium, assembly GCA_037440485.1. Taxonomy (GTDB): domain Bacteria; phylum Bacteroidota; class Ignavibacteria; order Kapaibacteriales; family NICIL-2; genus NICIL-2. Next base: position 3,768 of record JBBIUD010000157.1, on the reverse strand, counting down.
TGAGCGAATCGCAGGGTGGTATTGCCGCCGGCTGTGTCGCTGGTTGCACGATGCTATAGGCAGCAGCACCCGAACCGGCAATTGTCAGTTGGAGACTAGCTGCATTCCACGAACGATTGCGGATATAGACCGTATCATAGCGAAGCACAGGCGGGCAATTCCACCCATAATCGAGCACGGTTTTGCTGGCACTGCGCTGCTCTTTCGCGTAGCGGTAGACACCTTGCCCCACGACAAAGCCGGTGGTGTCGGTGATCATCCAGATGTCGTCGAGATCACCGTCGGTGCCGCAGCCACGGTACTGCCAGTTTTGTCCGGCATCGCTGGTGTACCAAACCTGCCGGGCATAGCCACAAATCCAGCCGCGCTGGGAATCGTGTAGGAACGCGCCGAACATCGGCACGCCGGTCGAAAAGCTTCGCCAGCTTTGTCCGCCATCGGTGCTGAAGCGCCCACCACCGCCACTTCCCTGCCCACTGCAGTTGCTTCCCGCCCATGGGATGAGAAACGATGTGCCGCTGCGCGCGATCTCTTCGTTCCAGTAGTTTGGTCCGGTGGTAGTCACAACGCTCCAGCTACTGCCGCCGTCGGTGGTTTGCCAGAGTAATCCGCTGCTGACGGCATAGCCGCTGCCATCAGCCTGCAGCAATGCATCGGTCAAGCCACTGGCGGATTGATTGCCCTGAAACAGTGACCAGGTCTGCCCACCGTTTGTTGTGCGGAAAAAGTTCTGCGCACCGACACACCCACCACCGAGGACGACCCCCGTTGTCGCCGAGACAAAGTAGCAGCCCCACGGAGCTTCGCTGGGAAAGGTTGGCGTGATGTCGGTCCACGTTATGCCCCCATCGGTTGACCGAAAGACGCCGCACGGTCCCGAGCAATAGCCATTGAGCGCATCGGTAAAGTGCACCGATTCGAGATGACCTCCCGCGCGTCCGTTGAATGGAACGACGCTACCTTGCCAGCTCGAGCCGCCGTCGGTTGTCCGAAGTACGTAGCCATTGAAACCGCACACCCAGCCATACTGCGGATTGGAGGGCAAAAAGAAAACGTCCAAGTAATACCCTTGTGCGTACTGCCCGGGTAGTGGAACACGCTCCCACACCTGCGCTGGTGCAACCGTCCATCCCAGCACTACCAGCAGCGCAATACCGATTGTGCGGTGAATTGTCATCGGTGCTGCCCAAAGTAATGGCTACGCAAGCGAAGCTACGGATTTTTTTGGTTATCACCAAATCCACATCGCCGGTAGCAATGGATGCGGCTGCACCGTTTCAATCGCGGAGCAGGTAGAGTGCCTCCATTGCCAGAACATTTGCCAGCGGTGTTCGGCGCAGCGCCGACGGTAGCGGCAGCGACGGTAAGCCAAATTTGTAGCGAAAGACCGGTCGCAGCAGGTACAGCCGCGTCGTGACGATGCTCAATCCTGCTACCGCCGCGGCTCGCTCGAACGTTTCGACCGTCAACCGAATGCGCCGCAAGCGGCGCACTTCCTGGCGATCTGCCGAACGCTCGCTGCTGTTGACCACCGCGTCAAAGAGCGGCGCTGGTAGCAGATGGACCCACGGCAGCCAACCCAGCCAGGTCTGGAGCAAATGCTGGTGCCCGCCAAACGGCGAGTAGTAGGGCGGAAATGTCACCAGCGCAAAACCGCCGGGGCGCAACAGACTTCGCACAACCGTCATTGCACGGGTAGTATCGTCGAGATGCTCGATGACATCGCGCATCAGGACCAAGTCGAAGGCACCCTGCCAATCAGGCGGGATCGTCTCGCTGAGCAGGTCTGTTACGTGCAACTGGATCGGCAATTGACATTGCTCGGCGATGCGCTGCCCCACCTCGACACGGTAGGTGGAAATATCGGCACCCACCGCCGATGCCGCACCCGCACGCGCACACGCTCCGAGCACACCCGCTTCACCGCAACCGAATTCAAACACGCGCATCCCCGGTGCAAAAGCTCCGTGCTGGTGCAAAAACGGGACCAGCTCCCGCTCCCCGAGCAAGTACTGATAGCGCCAGTAGTAGCGCTCGTGAGGCGCAAGCTGGCTCGATTGCTCGACGATGGCTACTGGGTCCACTGTGTGTGCTGCCGGCGAGGATTGTTCAACCGGTGGCAAAAATAGGCGCCGCTACTCCCGTAGTTTCGCAGAGTCATGACCGTTTGCTTGTGGAGTTTGCGACTATGTCCTCTGCAACGACAGCCCTGCACCAGCGAACCAGCCTTGCCGGTATGCTGGTGGCAATCGGGATTGTCTTCGGTGATATTGGCACCTCACCGCTCTACACCATCAGCGCCATCGTTGGCAATCGTCCGATTGACGCAATGCTGGCCTACGGTGCACTGTCAGCAGTGGTCTGGACGCTCACGTTTTTGACGACGCTCAAGTACATCGTCATCACGCTCAGAGCCGACAACCGCGGCGAAGGAGGCATCTTAGCGCTCTATGCACTGGTGCGCCGGCGCGGGCGCTGGCTGGTCTTCCCTGCCATCATCGGCGCTGCAGCGCTCTTTGCCGATGGACTGATCACGCCGTCCATTTCGGTCTCTTCGGCGATCGAAGGGTTGCGTATTCTGTCGCCAAACATTCCAACCGTACCGCTAGTGGTCGGCATCTTAGCTGCCCTTTTTGCCGTGCAGCAGTTCGGTACCGAAAAAGTCGGGCGTGCATTCGGACCGATTATGCTCGCGTGGTTTACGTTCATCGGCATAGTTGGGGCGCTATCGCTGCTGCGGCATCCCGAATTGATGGCAGCACTCGATCCGCGCTATGCGCTCTGGCTTATTACCGAACACCCCGACGGCTTCTGGATGCTCGGCGGTGTGTTTTTGTGCACCACCGGCGCCGAGGCGCTCTACAGCGATTTGGGACACTGCGGACGGGGAAACATCCGCGCCAGTTGGGCAGTGGTCAAACTGGCGTTGCTGCTGTCGTACGCTGGGCAATGCGCCTGGCTGCTCGATCACGTCGGCTCGCCGCTGCAGGCACGCCCGTTCTATGCCATCGTTCCGGAGCCGCTGCTCCCGTTTGCGATTGCACTGGCAACGATTGCCACAATCATCGCCAGCCAGGCACTCATCAGCGGTTCCTACACGTTGGCGAACGAAGCAATGCAACTGGGGCTGTGGTTCCGCACCAAAGTCAAATATCCAACGCTCATTCGCGGTCAGCTCTACATCCCGCGCGTCAATTGGGCACTCATGACTGGCTGTATCACGGTGGTGCTCTACTTTGGCGACTCCACCCACATGGAAGCTGCCTACGGTCTGGCAATCACGGTGACCATGCTCATGACCTCGATGTTGGTTGTGCAGTACCTTCGCCAGCAGCGGATGGCTATACCGCTCATCGGTGCTATTGTGCTGGTTTTTGCCAGCATTGAACTGTCGTTTTTTGTGGCGAACATCGCCAAAATTGTCGAGGGCGGCTGGTTCACGCTGCTGGTGGGCGGGACGCTCGCTCTGGTGATGTACGTTGTGTTCCGCTCCAAGGAAATACGCTCGCAACTGACGGAAATGGTACCGCTCGATGTGTTCGTCCCCGTGCTGGAGCAGCTCAGCCACGACGAGAGCATCCCCAAGTTTGCCACGCACCTGGTGTACTTGACTGCCTCCAGCGATCCGCGGCAAATCGAGCAAATCGCCATTGATTCGATCATCCGCCGCAGCCCCAAGCGTGCGAACATCTACTGGTTTGTCAACGTCAACACCGTGGACGAGCCCTACCGCATGACTTACAACGTCGAGATTCTCGATCGGATTCG
>JBBIUD010000156.1:0-4620 GCA_037440485.1 Chlorobiota bacterium | reverse complement strand
TGAATCAAGTTCAGCATGACTAACTCTACTAAGCCGCTAAGATGCTGAATCAAGTTCGGCATGACACGCGAATACCACGCACACATGCAGTACCAGTACCAGCACTCGCACACTGTCACCCTGAACGTGTTTCAGGGTCTCCAGATGCTGAATCAAGTTCAGCATGACGCTACACACGACGCTACAATGTCAGCCAGATGCTGAACCAAGTTCGGATGACGCGCCGCCAGACAGATGGGGTAACACGTTCAGCCTACAGCGCGCAAAGCTCCCGTATCTTTGCGGCAGTTTCTTTTTGCATGCAGCATGGCGTACCAATACCTGATTACTGCCGCTCTACCCTACGCAAACGGTTACCTCCATCTCGGTCACATTGCTGGCGCCTACTTACCGGCTGATCTTTATGCTCGCTTCCTTCGGTTAGCAGGGGAGCGTGTGCTATTTGTCTGCGGTTCTGATGAGCATGGCGTTGCGATCACCATCAGAGCCGAGCAGGAAGGAAAATCGCCGCAGCAGATCGTGGACCATTACCACGCTGCCAATCGAGCAGCGTTCGAAGAATTCGGTATGACGTTCGACGTTTACGGGCGCACCTCCAGTCCCGAACACCATCGTTTGGCGCAGGAGTGGTTTCTCGATTTTTATCATCGTGGATTGCTCGACCAGCGGCAAGAGCTTCAGTTCTACGATGAGCAAGCTGGCATGTTTTTGCCGGATCGCTACGTCGAGGGGACCTGCCCTAACTGCGGATACGACCGTGCCCGCGGCGATCAATGCGAGCAGTGCGGCGCCTACTACAACCAACTCGAACTGAAAAATCCCCGTTCGCTCATTAGCGGCTCGCCGCCAGCAGTTCGACCAACGACGCACTGGTACTTTCGGCTCAGTCAGTTTCAAACTGCACTGGAAGAATACATCGCCTCTCACGCACACGACTGGAAAGAGAACGTGCTTCGGCAAGCACAGGCATGGCTCAAGCAAGGCTTGGGCGACCGTGCCATAACCCGTGATTTGCAATGGGGCGTTCCGGTACCTCTGCCGAATGCCGATGGAAAAGTCCTCTACGTCTGGTTCGAAGCGCTGCTCGGCTACATCAGCGCAACGCAGCAGTGGGCACATAAGCGCGGCACCCCCGACGCTTGGCGCCAGTGGTGGCTCCAATCTCAAGAACACGATACGTTCTATGCTGCCTTCATCGGCAAGGACAACATCGTCTTCCATACCTTGATGTTTCCGGCAATGCTGATTGCGCGCGGCGGATATATTCTGCCAGCGAACGTCCCCGCTAATGAGTTTTTGAATCTGGAGGGGCAAAAATTTTCAAAGTCGCGTAACTGGAGCATTGACCTTCGCGACGCTCTGGCAGACCTTCCCCACCCACATCACCGCGATGCGCTCCGCTATGCACTGGCGATGAACTTCCCCGAAACACGCGATGCAGACTTTACCTGGAGCGACTTCCAAGCCCGTACCAATAACGAGCTGGCAGCAATCGTGGGGAACTATGCCAACCGTGTATTGTCCTTCATCGCGCGAAACTTCGACGGTTGCGTTCCGCAGCTCGACCCAGCCGACGCAGAGCTCCCTAGACTATGGCACGCCATCGTGGACGACTCCCTGGCATCGCCGGACCAGAGTGGAAAAATTGTTGCCGATGCTACTGAGCATTTTTCTGCCGAAGAGCGTGCGTTGATTGCCGCGCTTATCAGCGGCAGCACAGCAACTGCCAGAGCCTATCGCTCCTTCCGCTTTCGCGACGGTGTGGGAGAAACCATCAACATCGCTCGCGCTGCAAACAAGTTTTTCAACGATGCAGCACCCTGGAAAACGCTGACAGAGCAGCCATCCCGCTGCGCCCGAACGCTGTTTGTCTGCGTTCAAGCGCTCCGTGCCATTGGTATCGCTTTAGCACCCATTGCCCCGAATCTATCTGCTCGCATCCAGCAGTTATGCGGCATCGAACATCCCCAGACCGGAGACGGAGACAGCTCATCGGGCGGCGTCAACACATGGGCAACGATTCCTCTGCCCGCCGTTGCTCAAGGAACGCGCCTTGGTCCGCCGGAGCGCTTGGTGGAGCTTGTTAGCGACGAGCAGATTGCTACATGGCGCGCAAAGCTTGGCACTCCGTCGCAGACAGACACCCCCAAGGGCGAACGGATTACCATCGAGGATTTCGGGCGTATCGAGCTGCGCACCGCTCGCATCCTTGCTGCTGAACGAGTTCCAAAATCCCAAAAGCTCATCAAACTGACCGTTGACCTTGGCACCGAGCATCGGCAAATTGTTGCCGGTATTGGCAAACACTATACACCCGACGAACTGGTAGGGTTGGACGTTGTCGTCGTCGCCAATCTCCAACCGGCGCGCCTGATGGGCGTTGAATCGAACGGAATGCTGCTGGCTGCCAACAGCGGTGAGCACGTGGTCATCGTCTCACCGCGCGGAGAAGTTCCACCCGGCTCGGTTGTACGGTAGTAAATTCGCCACCAGTTCCACCGATGCACTGCGTGCAATGATTGCCTACCTTGTCGGACGGCTCGGCTACACACTGGCAATGCTGCTGGGAGTGGTGACAGTGTCGTTTTTTCTGGTGCGAGCGATTCCCGGCGATCCAGCGCGCGTCATGCTCGGGCAGCGTGCCGACGAAGCCACACTGGAGGCGCTCCGCGAGCAGTACGGGTTCAACAAACCGCTCTACGTGCAGTACTGGCGCTACATCGAGCGTTTGGTCGTTGGGGATTGGGGGCGTTCGATCGCATCGAACCGTCCGGTGCTGGAGATCATCGCCGACCGGCTGCCAGCTACTGCACTTTTGGCGTCGGTTGCAATGATCATTGCGACGATCATTGGCATTGTCTTGGGCATCATTTCTGCACTCCGAGCAAACACATGGGTTGACAGCGCCACGATGGCACTTGCGCAGTTTGGCATCTCAGTCCCCTCGATCGTGATGGCAATTTTCCTGGCGGTCCTTTTCGGCGAAATTCTCCCCTGGTTCCCGATTGCCGGTTATATTGACCGCGGCATGGAGTACTTGGTCTTGCCGGCACTCACGCTCGGAATCCGTCCACTGGCAATCATTGCACGGGTGACACGCTCGAGCATGCTCGATGTCCTCGGTCAAGACTACATCCGCACTGCGCACGCAAAAGGATTACCGCGCTGGCGGGTTACCGTCGTCCATGCCCTGCGCAATGCGCTCAACCCAGTAGTCACAACCGTCGGAACCTGGTTTGCCGGCTTGCTCGCCGGAGCATACTTTGTCGAGTACATTTTCAACTGGCCCGGAATCGGCAGCGCTGCATTCGATGCAATCACAAAGCTGGACTATCCTGTCATTCAAGGCACCGTGCTCTTTACTGCTGTCGTCTTTGTAGCAGTCAACTTTCTTTCCGACGTGCTCTATGCCGTGCTCGATCCACGCGTCGAACTTCTGCACGCATCGGCAGCATGAAGGTGGTTACCCTGGCAGTACTGGCGGTGCTGGCAGCCTGCTCAGCACACGAGCCACCACCGAAACAACTCGATCAATCACCATCGGAGAAACTTTTCCCCATGTCAAGCGACACGCATGAACTGGCAACATTTGGCGCCGGCTGTTTTTGGTGCACCGAAGCGATTTTTTCCCGTCTCGATGGCGTCATCTCGGTAGTGCCTGGATACAGCGGTGGCACCGTCCCCAACCCAACCTACGAGCAAGTCTGCACCGGCACCACCGGTCATGCTGAGGTTTGCCAGATTACATTCGACCCTCGGCGCATTTCGTACGACGAGCTGCTAGAGGTGTTCTGGAAAACGCACGACCCAACAACGCCGAACCGCCAAGGCAACGACGTCGGGACGCAGTACCGCTCGGTGATTTTTTACCATACGGAGCAGCAGCGAGAACGTGCCGAGTACTACAAGCGTGCCCTCAGCGACAGTGGCATTTTTCCTGCGCCGATTGTCACCGAGATTGTGCCGTTTACTGCGTTCTATCCGGCAGAGGATTACCACCACCGTTACTTCGAGCGTAACCCGGAGAAAGCATACTGCGCGCTGGTTATTCGTCCGAAGGTCGAGAAGTTTGAAAGCATTTTCCGTGCGAAGCTGCGCCCATGAGTCGGAAGCCGTCACAAAAAAAGCATTTTCTCCGAACGCCGAGCTATCCCGGCGGGACCAAGGCACTGCAGGAGTTTATTCAGCGCAATCTCCGCTACCCAACGGAAGCACTTCTGCAGCGCATCGAAGGGGATGTTCATATCGCCTTTGAGGTAGATGAAGAGGGCAGAGTGCTGCGCCCACGAGTGGTGCGCGGTCTCGGCAGCGGCTGCGATGAAGAAGCGCTCCGCCTGGTTTCAATGTTGCGCTACAAGCCCGTGCGGAATCGAGGCGTCAAGGTAACCTCGCACATGGACATTGTCATTCACTTTCGTCTGCCGGTGGCACAGCCGGTGCAGGTGGTCTATACGTACCGTCCGGCGAACTCATCAACAGCGCAATAGCTGAAACCCAGACGATGTCGCGCTGCGAACAGCCACGCGAGAGGTCTGAGTATGGCTTTGCCAAGCCCTGGACGATAGGACCGAGTGCAATCGCACGAGCGAGTCGTTCGGTGAGCTTGTAGGCAATGTTACC
>JBBIUD010000155.1:0-4632 GCA_037440485.1 Chlorobiota bacterium | reverse complement strand
AGTGCTGGGTATGGTGATTGTGTCGGTTGTGCCAAGTGTCACCGATGTTGTCGTAGCTGTTTGCTCTTCGAAGGGAATGATACTGCAGACTCCGATGCGCAGCATCCAGGGAAGTGCGAAGCGTTCGGAGCCAATTGTCATAACATCCAGGCACCGCAGATGCACACCGAGCGTAGCGAGATCGAAGACCGATGTGGTGTAGCCAATATCAACACCAAGACCACTTCCACTGGTAGCAGGATCCGGTGCTGAAGAGTAGAGCAATCGTCCACTGACACCAATGCTGCTTTGATCGGTGAGCGAATACGAAGCCGCTGCAGCGAATAGACCGCTCCAAACCGTGCTGGTACCTAATGAATTTCCGTATGCATCCCGTCGTGTGATTGTGCCCGCATTCATTGTCATTACACCAGCTCCCGCATGAAAACCTTCGCTCAGGTTGAGTGTAACTGCAACGTTCATCAGCGACCGTCCGAATGATAACGGGGTAAAGCTTCCCATCAGACCGCTCGGCTGAGCGATGTAACCGAGGCATGCTGGATTGCTAAAAAGTGCCGAAGGATCATCAGCGCAGGCAACCTGCATTCCGGATAGTCCCATCGCTCGTGCTCCTGATGGATGGAAGACATAGCTCGACGGAAGCAGAGAGCTTGTTTCCTGTCCTTGTAATAGGGAGCAGAGCAGAACAAGCAGAACGGTAGTAGTGATCCCCTTCACGATAGGCTTTCAGCGAGAGATGAATACCTTGTCAGCCAAGCGCACGGTTGAACCCTGGACAGAAACAATGTAGAGTCCATTTGGAAGGTCACTGATTGTTGCTGAAAAGTCGCGTTGAGAGTCATCTGCCTGTGCCGGTCCGCGGTAAATATCCTTGACTCGTTTACCGAGCATATTGAAGAGCGATATTTCCATCCACGACTGATTTTCGGTGAGCTCTAGTCGGATAGTCAAAACATCATTACTTGCATCGAGTGAGGTGCCGACAATACGCGAGCTGCGTCGAGTCGTGTCGTTGAGTTGTTGTTTCGACATTTTCGGCACCTGCAAATACGGTGCCGCCAGTGCAAGCTTTGCTTTGGACTGCGAGTAATGTTGGCGCATGCCTAATCGGCACGCGCTTGTAGCTTCGGGCGCAGACAGAAGCACAGCAACGGCAAGGAGTGACAACCAGGGTGCGATTCGATTCATGTGCGAGCCTCTTGATTGTTTGCTCACTTTGACAAAGATAGCTTTCCAACGTTTACTTTCGCGTGACTACTGACTATTATCGTCGTACTGCTTGCTGATACGTTCCAGGACGCGAAGTAAATCGCGTTCTTGTTCCGATAGTTCCCGAGCAACGTTCGATGGCGGTTCCTGGCTTAGCTGCGGTTCTGTATCGGAATGGTAAAAGAGCCGCTCGTCTACAGTCAGAATTGGCGCATGGGTACGAGCTTCATGTTGTCGGTATGTTTCTTCGTCAAAGTCGAAAAGTGTGGATTCATCTTCATTTTTTTCATTTTGGGGTGAGAATTGACTAGATGGTTCTGCATACGCTGAATTCTTCGTGGCTTCGAAGCTAATTAGCTGATCAAATGGTGTAGGTTCAGTAGGGGGTGATTGTTGCGATGGTTCGCTGTGCTGTGCTGCCATTGCTGCTGCCATTGCTTGGATGTGCTGCTTTCGCCAGCGCAGGTAGCTTCGCAACAGAAGCAGTCCAAACAGCAATATTGCACCTCCGATAGTCAACAAGATGGTCGGGCTATTCTGTGCAGATGAAGTCTCGCTGGTGCTTGTGGCTGAATCGTGAGCAGTACGATTCTGGAACTGTCGAAGTTGAGCAAAAAGGTCAGTATCAGCGGAAGCTTGAGGTGACGAGCTAACCGGTGATGGTACTGTTAACCGTTGGGTATCCTGTGGAAGTTCGTGCTGTTCGAATACTTCCAGGAGCGTCGGGATATTATTCTCGCTTTGGTCTGAGGGAATCGCGAGGGGAGCCAACGATGCAGGGGGACGCCCTATTTGCTGAGTGAATAGCTTTTCGTGGTACATGCTCCGCTCATTATCGCCCCGTGCGCGGTAGGCTGCTGCCAGTGCGGCATGCACGTCCGGGATCACGTCCGTTCGCCGAGAAAGTGGTTCAAGGTAGTCGAGCGTTTGGCTGTACTGCTGTTGAACCGCAGCAGCGATACCAAGCCAAACAGCGGCGTCGGATACACCACGTGCAAGAGCAGTTCTCCAGAATCGAAGTGCCGAAGCATACTGCTCAGTGCCCCACGCTGCAATACCCCAACCAATCAGGCAATCGGTGGGACTATCCCACTCAACAGCACGAATGTACAGTGCATCCGAATACGGCAGTGCTGCAATAACATGCCCATGTCGAGTCGTGCTACGCTCGAGGATAGCAAGCGCAGAGCCAGCTTTATTGCGAATAAATAACGAGGCAAAGGCTGAGCCAATTGGGAAGCTAATCTCGCGTGTTACTTCGGTGGGTCGAGTATTGAGAATCTCGATGCGAACTTGCTCTGGTGGAGCAGACAGATCCTCCCGGTAGCGAAGCTGTGAAGCGGTAGTTACAAGTACCAGTTCGCGCGGTGTCAGTTGCATTACCCGCACGATGCTATCCTTCGGTGCAGCAATAGCACCGATACCGAGCAAGAATGAACAAACTGTAATGAGTGACAAACGCACCAGGGGAAATCCTACGGTTTGCTGCGCGACCGTTCTATGGCAAATATCGCCAATTGAAGGCGCAATTCAATGCTGCAAGCATTGTGCCATCATCGAGGGTAAATTTGCACACCGTGTGTTCAATCATCCCAGTATCGTTGTGTCGAACCGTGAATATCTGGTCAGTGGCGACATCTTTGGTGATAAGCAACTGCGTGTATCTGTCGGCGCTGATGGAGCGACTGTTGACGGGCGCCGCCTCAGCATTGAGCAGCAGAGCGAACGTGGAGTGTGGGTTGCAAGGACTGCCGACGGTGAATTGCCCGTCTATATCGAGGAATGTTCTCCAACTGGTAAAGTAAGCCTGGCTATTCGTGGTTATCGCTATTCGGTGCAGTGTTATCCGGCTGCATTCGAAGAGCTACTCGGCAAAGTGCGGCAATTCGGTCAACATGACCAGCGTAACATTACTGTGCGCGCACCGATGCCAGGATTAGTCAAAGCTGTCAATGTTGCTGTCGGTGCCATGGTGCGAAAGGGTGAGAGCATCATCGTTCTCGAAGCCATGAAGATGGAAAACCTTCTGCGCGCACCAGTGACTGGAATCGTTCGCACCCTTGCTATTGCGGCGGGTAGTACTGTCGAAAAAGGCGATCTACTCTGCATGATCGAACTTGATGGAGTCCGATAAGCATAACACTACGCTTGTCGGCTCCATTCTTTTTGTGTGGCTGGGTGCACGAAGGGATATGCACAATCAAACGCACCGCGTTCGATCTTTTTGAGTTTGTTTTTAAGCAAAGCGCGTCGGACTGGCGATACGCGGTCGAAAAAGTAAACTCCGCGTAGGTGGTCAATCTCGTGTTGCAGTACGCGTGCCAGCAGACCTGTTGCCTCAATGCGTTGTGGTCGGAGTTCCAGATCGTTGTATTCAACCGTCACAGCGTCTGGTCGGACGACGATGTCGCGAATCCCGGGCACACTCAAGCATCCCTCTTCGTACTCGACCTCATGACCCGACGAGGCAACAATTCGTGGATTCAGAATGCAGAGCGGAGGGGTGCTGTCACCCTCTTCCATGTCGCTGATGTCAATAACGATCATCGCCAGGCGCGACCCAACTTGATTGGCAGCCAGTCCAATACCATTGGCGTTATGCATGGTCTCGAACATGTTTTCCGCCAGCGCACGAATGGTGTCGTCAACGTGCCTGATTGGTTCTGCCGTCTGGCGTAGAAATGGATGGTTGTAGATGTAAATGGGCAAAATCATGGGTTTGAATGTTGAGAGTTGAGTCTATCAATTACCGTCAATAAGTCGCTGATGTCGTTGAGCACAAAATCTGCTGTGACGTTCTGGTTGCCGAAAGCGTCGCCATACTGAGCGAACGCGGTGTACATACCGACGTTTTTTGCACCGACCATGTCACGTTCTGCCCAATCACCGACCATGATTGCCTGGTTGGGAGGAATGTTCAACTGCGCTAGTGCCGTCAAGAATGGCTTGGGGCTTGGCTTCCGCTCGCCAGTATCGTCGTAGGTCACGACGACTTCAAACAGGTGGTGGTAGTTGATGTAGCAAAGCCGTAGCCATGCTTCGCGTGCGGGCGCATCGGAAACGACGCCAAGCCGAATGCCACGACGGACAAGTGCCATCAGTGTTGCGGTTGCGTGGGGATAGGGTACCAGTGCAGCTTCGCGCGCTCGACGGTATGCAATGATGCCGGCTGAGAGAATGCGGTAATCAACGCGTCCCAAACTTTCCTGCAGCAGTTGGTCGAATACGCGCTGGTACTCGATACCTTGCTCTTGGTAAATCTGGTCAATGTGCGCGCGAATTTTCTCGAAAGTCAAATCAAGCCCAGCGTCAATCATGGCAACAATGGCGGCATCAATTGCTTGCCGCTTCATTGCCATAAAATCCACCAGCGTATTGTCCAGATCGAAGATGACGGCTCGAATCATTGCGTGCCTCCACGTG
>JBBIUD010000154.1:0-4643 GCA_037440485.1 Chlorobiota bacterium | reverse complement strand
GATGCCTGCAGTGACACGGTCGAGCGTGTTGTCACTGTCGTTGAACCTCAGAGCGTTTCCATCATGACAACAGCGACGTCGCTGTGTCCTGGGCAACAAGCAATCCTCCGAGCGCCGGGCGGCTTTACAGTCTATCGGTGGAACTCTGTCGCGGGCGATTCTACGTATGTCGTTACCGATTCCGGCTGGTACCGGCTCGAGGTTCACGATCGCTTCGGATGCATAGCCCATGATTCCATCTACGTGCGTCACCGCATGCGTCTGAGGTCGAGCGATACAATCATTGATTTCGGCGTGCTCGAGGTTGGGCAAAATGCTCAGCGTCGCATCACACTGACAAATTCTAACGATACTGCTGCGCCTGTTGTTTTCCTTTTGGCTGATGGTGTGGACTTCTCTATTTCACCGACATCAGGAATAGGAACTGTACCACCGAGCGATTCATTCGAGCTTGTTCTGTCGTACAACCCGACTCGCGAAGGAGCAACGCTCGATACGCTTATCATCGTACAGCGTGCACCGTGCGATGACACTCTTCGTGTAATCGTGACTGGTCAGGCATTCCGGCGTCGCGATCAACCGATCGCGATTAGTTTCGCCATTGAGGATGTGGTCATATCCCCGCTGGACCCGAGCGTTACCATTCGAGTCTATGCCTGGAGTGGAAGTCCCAGTGCACAAGACCTCGACACGCTCTGGTTGGAGCTACACTACAACCCAACCATGCTCATGCCGCGGGAGGTTGCCCCTGGAAGCCTTACAGTTCTCCCGACACAAGGGGAGCGCGGACTACTGCGCCTGATGCTCCCGGTTGATACGATGCCGGCAGAGCGGTCAGCGAATCCTTTGGCGATACTCCACGCAGCAGTCCTCCTCGGCAATAGCGAGATAGACAGCCTCGCTCTAACGCGCGTGACGTCAACGCTTCCATTGCTCTACCAGCCAGTAGCAGGTATCGTGCGTTACACCGACCTCTGCCGAATCGGAGGAGTGCGGCTGCTGGGGCAGAATCGGAACGCTCTCCTGCTGGTTGCACCCAACCCAAGCGATGGCAATGCGACAGTACTCGCAACACCAATGGAAAAGGGCAAGGCTCTGCTGGACCTGTTCTCGAGCGATGGACGCCACCTCTGGCATACTGGATTTGATGCTAAAGCTGGTACACCCTATGCATTCGTGTTACCACCGCTGCCTGCTGGTAGCTATTTCTTGCGACTAAGCACAGAGTCGGGCTGGTTTCAATGGACACCGGTCATCATCATTCGCTGACAATAGCGGGGATACCTCATGCGTTTGTAGCGACGCCTGACCATCACCGACACATACTTGTCCCGTGCACATCTTCGTGCGACTTTTTTGCGTATGCTTTGCTGCGGGCTGTCTTGTAAGTAGCACTGCTGTCGCGCAGTGGGCATTACTCCGTACCGACGCTGATAGCCTCATTCGCGTCGGGCGCGACCACATCTACGCTGCTCGCTTCGACCATGCTCGGCAAGTCTTCGCGCAGGTTATTGCTCGGTATCCCAACCATCCTGCCGGGTACTTTCTTGACGCGATGATTGAATGGTGGCAGATGCAGCTTGATCGGCGAAATAGCTCACGATACGAGTCTGTTTTTCTCGAGAAAATCGAACGGGTCATTGCAATCTGCGATTCGATACTTGAGCACAATCCCTACGACATCGCTGGACTCTTTTTCAAAGGTGGTGCGCTTGGGTATCGCGGACGATACTATGCGACGGTTCAAAGTTGGCTCAAAGCCGCAAACGACGGCAGACTGGCGCTCGACATCCTGATCAAGTGTAACCAGCTTGCCCCGAGTAATCACGACATCATGCTGGGCACCGGCATTTACAATTACTACGCCGCCGCACTGCCAGAAAAATATCCCGTTCTCAAACCCATTATGGTGTTTCTCCCCAGCGGCGATAAGCGCATTGGCATTCTACAACTGGAAGCAGCAGCACGCAATGCAACCTATGCCGACATCGAAGCGAAAGTTCTCCTCCAGCAAGTCTATAGTGCGCAGTTTGAAAATCAACCGCACGACTATCTGCGCATCAGTCGCGAACTCTACGAGCGTTATCCAACCAATCCGCTCTTTCATCGTCGCTACTCAGTCGCGCTGCTCCAGGTGGGCAGCTACGATAGCAGCATCGCTCACTGGCATCGCATTCTCGATGCATACCGCACAAAAACCCCGTACTACGATGCCTTTGCAGCGCGCGAAGCGCTCTACTACATCGGCTGGTATTTATTCAACAGCGGCAACTACGACCAAGCGTTGCAGTACTTCTACAAATGCGATGAAGCCTCCCGACTTCTCGATGAGGATCCGTCCGGTTTTATGGTCAAACTCAATCTCTACATTGGAAAAATCTACGATCTCCAGGGCAAGCGGGACCTTGCCATCATGCAGTACAAAAAAGTTCTCGGCTGGCAGGATGTCCAAAATTCCCACGCTGAAGCCCAGCAGTACCTCAAATTTCCCTACACGAAGTAATATCGCAATGCGCAGTACGTCGCAAGACTTCCGCTCATAGTGCAACGAATTAACTCCAACTATGCCAAAATCTCAATCCGATCAACACTGGATAGTACCGGTGCTTCCCTTGCGGGAGCAGGTTCTTCTGCCCATACAGAACGTCTGGACACTTGTCGGACGACCCAGCTCTATTGCTGCCATTGAGTACGCGATGAAGCATGATCAGCACATTGCCGCTGTCATGCAGCGCAATGATGCCGATACACCAACATTCGACGATCTCCACACCGTCGGAACACTGGCACGGATTCAAACGGTGACGCATCTCCCCAATAACTTACTGCGGGTAAAGCTTGTTGGCGTCGAACGCGTGCATATCACACCACGCAGAAGCTCTCAACCGTTTCTGATAGCAACGGCGAGCATTTTCCCACACAAAGGGCGCTTCACACAGCGGGAGTACGCCCGGCTTCTCAAGTGGTACAACGAACGCTTCAAAAATGTTGACCCCGACCATCGCCACCGCGTGCGTAATGGGGTGTACATGACCAGCATTGTGGGAGCGATCTACCCCTTGCTCTACGACTTGACGTCGGAATTTCCTGCACGCGTGCAAGAGATACTGGAACTCGAGAGCTACAAAGAGCAAATCGAACACACCATCAAACTGCACGAGGAGCTTGTCGCTCGCGTTGACCTTGAAGATGAGGTCATCGAAAAAATCGCCACAACAATGCAGAACACGCAGCGCCAGCATTTCATCCGCGAACAAATCCGCGCACTTCAAAAAGAACTCGGGGAAGATGAGGAATCCATGCATTCGAGCGATGTGGAGCGTTTCCGGGCCTTGATCGAAGCAGCGCAGATGCCGCCAACCGTTCGGGAACGTGCCCTGGAAGAACTGGAGCGCCTCCGGAAGACGTTTCCAATGTCGCCAGAGTATGGCGTCATGCGTAACTACCTGGAGTGGCTCACCGACTTGCCGTGGTCGGCGCGTTCGGAGGATAATCTCAACATCGAAAATGTTCGGGCGGTTCTCGATGAAGATCACTACGACCTGGAAAAACCCAAAGCTCGCATTCTCGAGTACATTTCCGTGCTCAATCTGACTGGTTCGATGCGAGGGCAAATCCTCTGTTTTGTCGGACCGCCAGGTGTTGGAAAAACATCGCTCGCATCGTCTATCGCACGTGCCCTGGGGCGGCGCTTTGTTCGCATATCGCTCGGTGGCGTTCGCGATGAAGCCGAAATTCGAGGACATCGCCGCACGTACATCGGTGCAATGCCGGGCAAGATCATCCAAGCCATGAAGCGTGCCGGGACAATCAACCCCGTTATCCTTCTCGACGAGGTTGATAAACTCGGCACCGATTTTCGCGGTGACCCTGCAGCGGCGTTGTTAGAGGTGCTCGATCCCGAGCAAAACCGCGCTTTCAACGATCACTTTTTGGAAGTTGACTACGACCTGTCGCAGGTGCTCTTTATCGCAACGGCGAATGTACTCTACGATATTCCGCCGCCCTTGCTCGACCGGATGGAAGTCATCGAGATCAACTCCTATCTCGACAACGATAAACTCGAAATTGCCAAGCGCCATATTATCCCCAAGCAAATCAGCCAACTCGGGCTGGATGATTTGAATATCACGTTCAGCGACGAGGCGATCTTGACTATCATACGGGACTACACTCGAGAAGCGGGAGTGCGGAACTTAGAACGCGAAATAAGCCGTGTCTTGCGACGCATAGCCCAGCAGGTGGTCGAGCGCTTCAGTGGAAAAACGACAGCGTCGGTGTCGTCGGTTCGTTCCTTGCCGGGATACCGGCGCTACGTGCGCACCCATCGCTTTACGATTGATACTGCGATGATCCGGCAATTGCTCAAAGCACCGCGCTTCCGCACCACAGCGACCGACCGGAGCGACCGCGTTGGGGTCGCAACTGGTCTTGCCTGGACAAGCACGGGCGGCGATGTGCTACCGGTGGAAGTGACCATCATGCCTGGATCGGAAAAACTTCTGCTCACCGGAAAGCTCGGCGAGGTCATGAAAGAATCGGCGCAAGCCGCCATGACCTATATCCGCTCGCGCGCACCGCAACTCGGCATCGAGCCTGAGTTCCATCGCAAGTACGATGTCCACATCCATGTGCCCGAAGGC
>JBBIUD010000153.1:0-4644 GCA_037440485.1 Chlorobiota bacterium | reverse complement strand
GGCTCGCATTGCCGATGGAACAATCTGGGATGGAATGACGCTGGCAGCCTGGGCTCTTCTTTCTGCGCAACGATTGTGATGATCACACGAGGCTGCATATTTGCATGCAGTTGCTTCTATGACATCTGTGCGACAATGATACATCGCATTGCTCTGTGTATTCTGCTCGTTGGAACGCTCTCAGCACAAGACGGGGTGCGTGGTGTAAGTCCAGCATCCGAAAAACCCAAAGAAACGGTTGCGCTCTACTTGCGCTTTCCTGTTGGACGGCTGTTCGATTACGTCCTATCGGACACAACACGAGTCCATCGCATCTACAGCGATAGCTCGACGCTCGATTACGTCCGCACGCTGACCTATTACCTTTCCCTGGAAGCGGTCAAAGAACCACAGGATGGCTTGGTGAGTGTTCAGGTTACAATTGATTCGCTCCGCTACAGTTTTTCCAGTGGTGGAAACACGATCAACTACGCGCCGGGCGACCAGATGCCACTGCAATTTCCGGATTTCGTCGCTGCTGTTGTGCCGGTCAATCGGCAGTTTACGATGTACTATTCGCCGTACTGGGACGTTGCCAAAGTTGAGGGTGAAATGCTCGATTGGCTGCGTGACTATATCGCAGAGGGTGCAGAAAAAGTGTCGTCGTTCGACTCGCTTCAACAGTTCGTCTGGCTGCGGAACATCAGTCTGCCTGTCTTAGCCCACTATGCCGATCCGCAAAAAGGTGTACTTCCGCATGGACGCGTAACGCTCGATTCAACCTGGGCAAAGCCCTTTGTTTGTCTTGCCGATGGCATCGAGTTTCGCGACCCTGCAGCTAAAACGCGGATTGTCGAGCAACGCGGTCCAATCTATGTTCTCCAAAGCCGCAGTGATAGCCTCCTACCCAAGCTCGAGGCACTCAAGCTCTACAACATTGGGCGATTTGTTTCAATCACGGGTGGCAATGCATCCTGCACGCACACCGTCGAGCTGCACAAAGCTGGATTTGTTCAATCCGCCGTGATGACGCTGACGGGAACGGTTACCTGCAAGGTTCGTAACGAAACGTTCGAGCAGCATATTCAATCCCGTTCTGTGTGGACGCTTCGGGGGCAGTACAACTACTGACGACTGCCGCCAGCATGCAGCGTGCATGATAAGTGCGAATTGGCTATAGTCGGCAAGCGCCGAACGACAGCTTCTGTTGCACAATTCCTTTGCAGAGGACACAGACGTATATTTGCACTGCAGCAGATTGATGCGAGCCACACGGCTCCGACTAACTATCCACGATGCCGCTTCAGAGTAGAGCGCATGCGCGCAGGTTCGACGACAGTAACCCGTTGGACGCAATATCTTGCACCAGTTGATGCGGTGTACATCATCGGCATTGCGCTGGGATTGTTTGTTTTGGTTTTTCTCGATGAAACACCAATTCGCCTGATCGGTGCATGCATGGTATTGCTGGCGGGAGTTTTTTTAGTCATCAACGTCTCAGCGCGCATGCGGGAGCGAGTGGCGTGGACACCGCCGAGCGCAACGCAGAAGCTTGAACTCAAAAGCCAGGTGCGCACAAGTACCGACGGTACCAAGCGTATCGTCTTCGATGACTACGCTACCAGCTTCAGTGCTGACAGTGATGACGTGGTGCGAACCGTACAGCGTCAGAGCGGAGAGCAGGCTGAACCCACACTCAAAAGGACAACGGCAGAGCGTCCGCCCGCGCACGTAAGCCAAACTGCTGCCCGTGAAGGCGGCGATGATATTTCGTCGGTCCGCATTATTCGAAAGAGTGCGCCGTCGGCGATGCCAGAGCCGCAAGCCGAACCGACTAGCCGCGTAGAGCAGAACGGGGAATCGCATCGTGCCACACCGTCGCAACCGACATCACCAAAGATTCGGCATGTTGAGTTATCGCTTGCCTCGCTAATCGAGGAGAGTTTCGAAGAAGATGCGACCGAGCCACGACGAGAATTTTCGCATATCCTCAAAGGGGTGATGAATGTGCTGCGGTCAACGATGAATGCACGGACAGTTACGTTTTTCTGGTACAATCGCGACCGCTCGGAATTGATCTTCGAAACCTCGATCAGCGATGTTGCCGATTCGATTCGCATGCAGCGCAAGTTTCCTCTTGGGGACGACATCATCTCACACATCGCCAGCGATGCCCAGGCGCAGATTGTCTGTGATATTCAGCAGAGCGCCGAGTGCGACTTGCTCCCGTACTACTTCCAGGCAACCGGTACCCGATCGTTTGCCGGTGTGCCGATTTTTCTCTACCAAACAGTAATCGGTGTGCTGTCGGTTGATTCTGCTGAAAACGATGCCTACGACGACCAGACCATTGCAATCTTAGGACACTCCGGGCGGCTCATCTCGATGCTCGTCCAAAGCTACACGGCAAAGTACGACCTTCAGCAAAATGCACGGACGCTGGAAACAATTGTCCATTTCCGTCGCTTGCTCCAACGACCCGACTGCGGTGTTGGTGATATTGCGCAGGCGCTCGTCAATGCAGCGCTCACACTGGTTGAAGCCAGAGGGGCGGGGGTTGTGCTCTTTTCGTCTGAGCAAAACAGTTGGGAGTTGGTTGCTACCAGTGGCGATGATATGCCACCAATCGGAACCGTTATTGATGTTGACAGTTCTGCCATTGGCAAAACGTTGCGCGACGGAGCAGTCGTCCACTGCCAGCACTGCCAATCACCGAGTCTGCGCTATTGGAAGCAGGAGCGATCGAGCGACGACGGTTACTTTATCGCCGTTCCTTTGCGGACACCCAGCGAGAATTACGGCGCGCTATTTGTTGAATCCGTTCGCGGACGAACTAGTGCTCAAGACATCGCAGCACTGGAGATCATCGGTGAGCATGCTGGAATGCTGATTGCTCAACTGGTTCTCGGTCAGTGGGCACGCCGCCATGCGTTGCTCGACCAGTCCACGAACGTGTACAACAGTGGTGGATTCATGCGTCGGCTCAGTGAAGAGCTTGCGCGCGCCAGCGATACGAATTCGACTCTCGTTGTTGGGCTTGTCCAACTGGATCGCTATAAAGCACTCGAGCAGCAGCCACTGGCGCCGCAAGCGCTTTTAGAGCAGATTGCAGCAATTGTTCGCTCCTTACTCAAACCCTATCACATCGTTGGGCGGCTCGATGAGGGGATTATTGGGATTGTGCTTGTTGATTGCTCGTATGACCGTGCGCATACCTTGATCGAACATATCCGCAAGAAGATCGCCAGCACACCGATCAACGTCGAAAAGCGGACCGTCGTGTGTACCGTCAGCGTTGGGCTTGCTGTTGCGAAAGCAGGCGAGAGCGTTGATCAGGTGCTCGAGCATGCCGGCAAAGCACTGCACCAAGCAGTGCGACGAAGTAACGCGGTCGTCTCGTACAACTAATCCCACGACAATGCACACACCAACCCCAAGCGACTTCCGCCGGAAGGTCCTCGAATTGTTTGTCGAGCGGGGCGAAGCATTACTGCTCCACGACATCGCAACGGCACTCGGGGTAGCCTCCGATTCACCGGAATATGAACAGCTTCGCGAAACAGTGCTGGAACTGGTTGACGAAGGCGTCTTGGTGCGCTCTCGTCGCCGACGCTTTGCACTGGCTGGCACGGAGCACACGATATTTCGAGGACGCTTTGTCGTCGAACCCGATGGCGCCAGTTACGTTGAGACTAGCGACAAAAAAATTCCTCGAATCCACATCCGCCGGCGGTATGCACAGACCGCGCTCCACGGCGATATCGTCGAGGTACGTTTGCTTCCGACACCACCCCGCAAACGACCGCGAGGCGAAGTAATTCGCGTCGTGGAACGAAGCGAACTGCCTATTGCTGGTACACTCGAGTACGATGGCAGCTTCTACTTCCTTGTGCCCGATGAAGCGGTCTATCCCTTCGACTTTCTCGTCCCTGCAGAGCATCTTGGCTCTGCCAAACCCGGAGACAAAGTCATTGCACGTTTGCTTCGGTGGGACTTGCCGCAGCAAAATCCTCAAGTACGCATCGTTGAAATCGTTGGTCGAAGCGGCAGAGCCTGGGCAGAATTCGAGAGCATCCACCGGGAGTTCCAGCTACCGCGCTCGTTTCCAGCTCCGGCAGTTGTCGTTGCGCAGACGATGGCATCGCAGCCAATAACGGTTGGCACTCGTCACGATTTTCGGTCCTGGGAGATTGTGACAATTGACCCACCCGATGCCAAAGATTTCGACGATGCACTCTCGCTACGAAAGCTTCCCAATGGGAATATCGAGCTTGGTGTTCACATCGCCGACGTCAGCGCGTACGTTCCGGTTGATTCGCCGCTCGATCGTGAGGCACTCGATCGTGGGACGAGCGTGTACCTGGTTGATGGTGTTGTGCCAATGTTGCCTGAGCTTCTTTCGACGGACATCTGCTCGCTTGTGCCCAACAAAGATCGCTGTGCGTTTTCCGTGCTGATGGAATTTACGCCCGATGGTACGCGTGTAGGATACCGCATCACCGAGAGCACCATTTGCAGCAAGCGACGATTCACCTACCAGGAAGTTGACGACATTCTCCGCACCGGAACTGGTGAGCATTGTGCACTGCTCACCGCGATCAATTCGCTTGCAACGACACTCCGGCAGCGCCGATTTGCTGATGGCGGCATTGATTTTTCAACAAT
>JBBIUD010000152.1:0-4653 GCA_037440485.1 Chlorobiota bacterium | reverse complement strand
CAATCAAGGAACCTGTTTTCCCGTTCACAAAATTTCAGCGGGTCAATGTATTCCCTGGACCCGAAATGCGCTCCACTGGTGAAGTTATGGGACTTGATACCACATTTGGCGCAGCGCTCTTGAAGGCTCACCAAGCAACGGGGAGCAAAGTTCCAACGACGGGCACGGTCTTTCTTTCACTCCGTCCTGAGGACAAAAATGACCGAGCAATAGCCATCGCGCGCGGATATGCTGAACTCGGCTTTCGCATCATCGCAACCAGTGGGACGATGAACTTTCTTCGCGAGCATGGTGTCCCCGCCGAGCCAGTCTTGAAGCACTACGAAGGACGACCGAGCATTATTGACTACATCAAAAATGGTGAGGTACACATTCTCATCAACACTCCGCTCGGCGAACGCGCACGCCATGATGAATTTATCATGGGCATGACTGCAATGCGGTACAAGATTCCATTCTTCACAACACTAGCAGCAGCAGAAGCGTCTCTGCAAGCGATCCAAACACTTCGAGCTAATAGGTTCGATGTCTATACACTACAGGAAATTTTTTCCCAATCAATCAGCACTAACCTACCGGTCGGCACTTCGGCAAACTGAGAGTATTCTTCGCAGCAATGGGATTATTGAAGCTCGCCGCGAAGCAGAGTTGATGCTGTGCCACGTTCTTGGTACAGGACTGGCCAACCTTATTGCTCACCCAGAGCTGTGCTTGGCTCCATGCCAGTGCGAGCAGCTTATTGACTTGATTGACCAACGGATTTATGATCGTTTGCCGATTCAATACTTGATCGGGACGGTTGATTTCTACGGTCTAACGCTTCACGTGACGCCGACAGTCCTAATTCCACGCCCGGAGACTGAACAACTTGTTGCATTCGTAATCGAGTTGCTTGATCAGATTGGGATTGTACCAGCGCGAATACTGGACATCGGAACAGGATCGGGTTGCATTGCACTTGCACTGGCTCGGGCATTTCCCCAGAGTACGGTGATCGGTTGGGATGTATCGGAAGCTGCTTTATTAGTTGCACGCGAGAATGCGCAGGTCAACGGCATATCGAATGTTGAATTTGTCCTACGCGATGTAATGCAGAATCTACCCTCGGAGCACTTCGATTTGATTGTTTCAAATCCACCATACGTGGCAATGACCGATTACACGTTGCTGGAGCCAGAGCTTTACCATGAACCAAAAATTGCGCTTACCGATGAATCTGATGGCATGCAATTTTTCCGAAGGTATGCAGAAATCTTCCCCAGTCTGCTTGCAACCGACGGTATATTTGCAGTGGAATGTGGAGCTGGTCAAGCGCAAACGATAGCGGCACTGTTCAGCAGTTTCGAAACTGCTCTTTACACTGATGCAGCCGGTATCGAACGCTACGTTGTAGGCTCTAACACCACGGTGGGTGCTATGTTACGCAATCTTGCTTTGCATAATGCAGCACTAGTGCCGTAGTTTTGACGCCGATTACCAACGATAAAAATGCCGATGCTACCAACGACAAATATTCAGCGACGACAACATGGAGCCATTGAGGTTATCACCCTGCGCGGGCAGTTCATCGGCGGCAAAGAGACTGATGAATTGCGCAGCGTTTTGACCGAGGTTACTCAGTCGGGGACATCGGTGATTGTTCTGGATATGGCTGATGTTACGTATCTGAATTCAACGGCGTTAGGTGTGCTGATCGCGGCGCATTCCAGCATATCAAAGCGAGGAGGAAAAATTGTGCTCTGCGGATTGAGTAAATCGTTGGAGAACATTTTTGTAATCACAAAGCTTTCGATGATTTTCGAAATCTACAGCGATCTCCAAACTGCACTTGATTCATTATCATCATCCACAACTGTGTAACGTGCTATGAAGAATTTGTTCAATGCGGTGGTTATCACGCTGGCATTGATTATTGCTTACAGCGTGTACTTTTTTGTGCTTGGTGCTCCGAGCAATTTCAAAGGCGGCGATATAACGCAGCCAGTCAATACGCTCGGCATGATCTACACGGGTGGTCCACTCGTTGGGCTGCTACTTGCATGCTTGCTTCTTGCGGTGACATTCTCGATCGAGCGTTTCCTTTCGATCAACAAAGCTCGTGGAACGGGTGATGTGGCATTGTTTATACGCCGGTGCATTGAGTTGATTGGGGAAGGAAAAATTGATGAGGCATTAGCCGAATGTGATAAGCAGCGTGGTTCTGTTGCAAATATTCTCCGGGCAGGTCTGGAACGCTTCAAGCAGGTCGAAAATGATCCCGAATACGATCCCGAGAAAAAACTCAGTGAAGTACAGCGTGCTATTGATGAGGCAACGAATCTGGAAATTCCTCTCCTTGAGAAGAATCTGGTGATCCTTTCGACCCTTGCATCTATCTCAACCATGATTGGGCTGCTTGGAACAACCGTCGGGATGATCCGCGCATTCCGTGCGCTCGGTGAGTCGGGAGGGACTGTATCTGCCCAACAACTATCCATCGGTATATCCGAAGCTCTCTATAATACCGCAGGTGGTCTGGCTGCAGCAATTATCTCGATTGTTGCATTCAATTTCTTCACGACCAAAGTGGACAATTTTGTGTACATGATTGACGAAGCCATTCTCTCGATGATGGAACTCCTTACGGTTCGCGTCAAAGAAGTCGCATAATCGCTGACCTCCATCCAATGCCTAAGATCAAGAAAAAGCGACTCGGCTTTGTCATTGACATGACCCCGATGGTTGATGTCACTTTCTTGCTACTCACATTCTTCATGTTCACCGCAAAGTTCAAGACAGAAGCGGAAGCCGAGCAGAAATTTGTGATCAAGCGACCCTACGCATCGGCAGACACGTCCAAGCTGCCCGATAAAGACATCGCTATCATCAAGGTTGGGATTGATACACTGACGGGTGATACGAGCTATTACTACACGATTGTCAATGAGGTTCAGCGACGTCAAGTGTACGACAATCTCAACTTCACGACCGAGCAACGCAAACCGCAAGTCAAAGTTGGGCTTGATCTGCTCGATCAACTCATCATGCAGACACGCATCACCGGACCTCGAACCCGCTTTGCGATTGATGGCGATCGGCGTATTCGCTATAAGTGGATCGAGGATGCCATTGACGTTCTTCGAAAGAACAACGCAACAGCATTCAACTTCGTCACAGAAAAACGGCAATAACATGTACAACAAACACAACGCGATTACATGGCAGGTGGCGGTGGAGGGTTAGAATTACCCGAACGGCAGCGACGCGGTAAAAAACACAGTAAACGCAAAAAGAAAAAGCGCGTTGGTTTCCGCATTGACATGACTCCGATGGTGGACATCGTGTTTTTGCTCCTGACGTTTTTCATGTACACGACAACGATGGTCACACCGCAGGTCATGGAGATCAGCGTCCCGAAGGAGGTTGAAGAGAACGTGGAAGTCAACCAAGCGAACTTATTTACGCTCTATGTACGTGGAGATGGTAAACTGTTTTTCAGCATGGGCAGTGATGAGCCGCAGCCGATTGCATTTGGACAATTACGTTCCAAGGCTGTCGAGTTGAACATGCTTCGGAAAAACAAGCTCATTACTGCATTCAAGCCATCGCCGGATGCACCGTACGGTGCTATCGTCCAGGTTCTTGACATACTCAACCAAGCAGAAGCGGAAATCATTCGCCAATTACAAGCTGAAGGCATCAAGCGCGAACGAAAGTTCGCCTTCGTCAAAATAAGCCCGGAAGAAGTCGAAAAACTTAAAGGGCTATAGCCATGAATACCCTCACAGTCGCAACAATTCCAGAGCGCACCTACGGCGCCTTTGAGCTTAAAGAGTGGATACGGCGTAATACCTACCGAGCTTTTGGGGTTGCGCTGTTGCTGCTGTTGCTATTCTTCCTGTTCTTTTTCCTCTACAACTACTTCCACGAGCGAGCACTAGCGCTAAAGCCAAAGATTCCGGTGGTTCGAATCAAACTATCTGATTTACCGCCGCCCCCAGCCAATCAGGCGGATGTTGCTCCACCGCCTCCGCCAACAAATGTTGCGATCGCTGGGGGTCCGCCGACCGTTGCTGGCAATCCAGTTCCTGTACCGGAAACACTCCTTTCGCCCGACGCTAAAGATTTTGCAAATGTCGAGGATGTTGCTCGAGCGACATCAAAAGGAGGTGAAGGAATTGACATGGGAGGCTTCGGTATCGGTGAAGGCACGCTGATTGACCCCAATGCCCGTGTGCAAAAAGAAGTAGAACCTGACCCAGACGAATTCGTCTTCGTTGAAAAAGAACCGGAATTCGATTACGCCGATCTCCAACGCCGAGTACAATATCCTGAAATTGCTCGGCGCGCTGGCATCGAAGGAAAAGTTGTTGTCAAAGTGCTCGTTGGCAAAGATGGAAAACCCAAGCGCGCGTTCGTGGCTGATTCTCCAAGCGAAATGCTCAACGATGCTGCACTGAAAGCTGTCTTAGCAACGACCTTCACGCCAGCAATCCAGAACGGTAATCCTATTGACGTTTGGGTTACCATTCCTATCATCTTCAAGATCAAGTAAACCTGCTTGGCATGTTTTGTCTTGAACTCGTCACGCGACCGCAAACGTTACTGGACACCACTTCTGATCACGACCGGATTAGTTCGTGCGGTGATTATCGTGGTTGGAGTAGTGCTCAT
>JBBIUD010000151.1:0-4677 GCA_037440485.1 Chlorobiota bacterium | reverse complement strand
GTGGAAACAGTTCTTTGGGATTGGATTGGGGCATTGTGTTCGAGGAATTATTAGTGCGGACGGTTCGTTTACGTTCGCTGGGACGCATGAACTCTGGCTCACGCTCGATTACAATCTCGAAGCGATTTCGTCTGAGCACCCATTGTTGCGAGCAGTGTTGCGGATAGCTAATCTTGTACGATTACCTGCGCCGTGTGTGCGAATTATGCCCGGTGTTGCAGTCTTTGGGTTTCGTTGGTAGCGGCGTCGAGGATATGCTGGCGCAAACCGCCAATATTCCCATTGCTGAGGAGAAGCAGGACATCATCGGTTTTCACGATGGATGCAAGCAGCTCGAATGCAGTTGTTCCCCAGTCCGGTTGGTCAGGTATGCTGTAGCATGGCAGTCCGCGGTGTTGTAATTGGTGTTGAATGAGATCACGATCGAGTCGTTCTGACGGTGCAAAACGTTCTGCACGATAAATCGGGCAGAGCACGACGACATCAGCCAAAGCCAATGCATCGGTAATCTCCTGCTGGAAAATGGAACGCACGGACGTATTTGAACGTGGCTCGACGCACGCAACAATTCGTCGCCCGGGGAATCTGCTTCGTGCAGCGTTGATTGTGGCACTGATTGCGGTCGGGTGATGTGCAAAATCATCCACAACGGTTGCGCCGCGCCAGGTGCAGATTATCTCAAATCGCCGTTTGGGTGGAACAAATTCCATGAGGGCGCCAGCGATGCTCTGTGCATCAAGTCCGAGTGAAGAAGCAGCGGCAATTGCTGCGGTTGCATTGCGTACATTGTGGTCGCCGTGGAGTTGCATCGTGAACTCACCATACGGCACACCATGCCTGCTGACGGTGAATCGTGTTCCATCGGTTCGGCGTTCGATGATTGTTGATTTCCACTGGCATTGCTCCGATAAGCCGTAGTACTCAACGGGTGCAAACGACCGGGCAGCTACCGTTGATGCACGACTATCATCGCTACACGCAAGCACAAGACCATTGCGTGGAACCTGCAATGTCAGCTTCGCGAACGCATCGAGCACGCTTTCAATCGTTGGAAAAATGTCCGCATGGTCGTACTCGATGCTGGTGATAATGAGTACGTGTGGCATTGAATGGAGAAACTTACTTCGCTTATCGAAAAATGCAGTGTCGTACTCATCGCCTTCGAGGACAAAATACCCGCCGGCTGGTGCGGGCTTGCAGCTTACCCCAAGCTGTGGAACACTTCCTCCAATGAGATAGCCAAGCGGAAGTCCGCACCGGTGCAGTATCCAGGCAAGCAAACTAGTTGTCGTTGTTTTCCCGTGCGTCCCGGTGATGACAAGCCGGCGAGCGTGGAACATAAATCGCCACCGCAAAAGCTCGGGCATCGAAACCAGCGGGATGTTGTTCTCCAATGCAGCCTCGAGTGCAGGATTGCCACGACTGATAGCATTACCAACGACAACAACATTCGGCGAGAAGGAAAGGATGTGTTCGGCATTGTAGCTATTGGCGTAGTCAATTCCTGCCGAGGCGAGCATCTCGCTCATTGGTGGATAGACGCCGCTATCAGAGCCGCTGACGCAATAACCTATCGTCTGGCTTGCTTTTGCTTCTGATCCCATTGCAATACCTCCGATACCGAGGAAATAGAGCCGCTCTACTTGCGTTTCTGCCGGAGTAAAAAGAGCCATGCCGATTGCGGATCATCGAGTTGAACAAGATCAGGGCGTCGGAGAAGATCGCTGGCTTTCGCACGCTTGGCAATAAAAATGACGTCGCACGGTACAGACCCATCCAGAAGGTATGCTTCCCATGCTGAACGCGGTATGCCTAAACGGCGAGGGCTTCGTTCTGGCTGGCGCTTGGCATAAAACAGGTGCATGAAGGTCTTGAAGCCAATCGGATGAATGATGACATCACTGCGTGCGTATTGCTTGCAGAATTCAACCACACGACGCTGAGTGAAATCCTGTATGCGTGGTGCGACGACGCGGAGAAATGCTGATACACCGAATGCTAATCCAATCAGCACAATCCCCAATGACACCCGTGGTAACCGGCGAGCATATGCCAGCGCGAGAGCTACGGCAACCAGAATCAGTGCACCAGCAGTCCATTCAATGCCTTTCCAATGAGGTGTTGTTGTCTCGATGATACTGCGAGCGAATGGATCACGTGTAATTGATAGGAGAAAATCGCGGTTTGCAAGCACTATCGGCGTAGCGATCATTGCAAGCGCTACGATGACGCTCCCAACAACTCCAATCACCAGCGGATAACGGTTGGTCGGTTGTTGCCACCAGCGGTAGAGCACCTGTGCTGCAAAGAACGTCAATGGGTAGTATGCCAGGGATGAGTAGTGTACAATTTTTGTTTGCACCACAGAGAAGACAACCAGCACCGTGCTGAGCAAGGTCAGCATTGCCAGCGACTGGAGGTGCAGCAGTGTTATCCGCTGGGACGGACGCAGTGCCGCCAGCGCAAGAAGGGACGCAGGAAAGCAGCCAAGCAATAGAGTAACAACATGGTAGTATATCGGACCACTATGCCCTGCATCACCTGTTGTGAGCAGTCGAATTTGATACTCGATAAAAGAGCGCATAAACCATTGCCCGTAGTCGCTTCGATCGCTGATTAGCCAGAGGAAAAAAGTCATCAGCGAGAGTACGTTCAATACAAGCCCATCGGCGAGGGTTCGCCGCCAACCGTACCGGTGCATCCAAACAATAATCAGCGGAACACCAACCAGTATCAAGGCAACCGGACCTTTGGTCAACACTGCCAAACCGAGCAAAAGTCCACTCGTAATGAGCCAGAGATAGCGATGATGCGAAGTTTGACTTGCCAGAGCAGCGACTATTGCGGCAAACATGAACAGATTGAATAAGGGGTCAATCAAACCCGAGTGCATGTAGAACTGGGGCAACAACGAACCTATCCAGAGCAGACCCCAGAGAAATCCGAACTGCGCATCAAGCCACCGTGTGCCGAGCAAGACAAGAAAAACAACAGTTGCAATACCGATGATGGCGTTAGGAAAGCGCGCAGCAAATTCATTGATGCCAAATAAGTGCATGGACAGAGCTTGTAACCAGAAAAACAAGGGTGGCTTTTCCCAGAATGGTTCAAACTCGATCTGTGGGTGCAGATAGTCCCCGCTAACAATCATCTCACGAGCACACTCAGCAAAATTGACTTCGTCCCAATCAAATAGGTAAGCATTGCCGAGCATAGGCAATACTGTCAGTGCAACAAAGCAACCAAGAACGAGAGCAGCGGATAAAGCAGAGCGGTTCATTTGCGTATTCGACCTCGTAGGATGACCAAGCCATTTGCATAGAGTAATGCCCACAGCAAACGGTAGAGTAGTGTCAAGGGGACGTCCTCATGCAACCGTCGGTACTGCTCGTGCTGCTGTTTGTTCGATCGTATGATTGGGTTGAGTGCGTAGGTTGTGTTCCCTGCATACACTTCCGCTCGAAGGTAGGTATCAGCGACGCTCAGCGGGACTTCCGCCGATGAGCACGCGCGAAAGGTGTAGCGAACGATTCCGCCGCTGCCAATGATACGGAGCGAGTCGGCTATGCCATCAAATTCGATGATAAGCTTGTCATCGCGAATGTGCTGGATAGGAACACCAAGAGGCAGTTGCGCCGATTGCGTGCGAACTGCGATCGTTCTCCCATACTTGTAGGCTTGATAGAGGTTGTCTGCGTTCCAGTTTTCAGGCACAGCGACGAGCGTCAGACAGACACCTGTTTCTCCTGTGCTGGAGACATCGTGGCAGTCGTCATTGCCGACACCCCACACAAGGATTCCGTTAGACAAAGCAGAGTCCCAGTGCGCAAGAGATGTGCGGTAGTGATTGAACACTTCAATGCAATCATAGTTCGATAGCAATGCCATGTCGCTGGTGTAATAGCTCGGACGTCCAAATGCTGGGTGGGCTGCAATCAGTACGCGGCATGTTGGGCGAAGAATATCGAGGATCCACTGTTTGACAAAAACTGTTTGTGGAAGAATGCAATCAAGCCAAACCACCGAGGTAGCTCCGAGAGCGAGTTGGTGAGTTTTTTGAAAGTTATAGCCATGCTCATAGCACGGCACATGTACCCAGCCACGATCGAGTGGTGTAATACGCTGATAATTCGAGAGAGCAAGCGCACCGTAATCGAGAGTTCGATAAGCAGAATCAATCGCTCCAATGCTGTTTTTTCGCCCATCGGTAGTTCCCAACCAACTGCGGCTATGGAGATGAACGTTCGCCTTGATCCAGTGTGAAGGAGCATGAGCGTATGGATTGATCCACGCAGAATCTGTAAATGGTTGCGACGGTGCTACGGAATAAATCGGCGCGGCAGCATAGGGAAACGAGAGCACAAAAATGATACCTGCCACCATACCCCAGAGCAGCAGTTTGCGTAGATACCGCATCAGTCCAAACGCGCAATGATGGAGAGCGTATGCACAAGCGCAGTAGTCATGCCGCGGGCAATTGCATAGTCGAGCCGCAGTGCAAAGGGGAGATGGACGGTGATTCCACCGCTGAGCGCTGTGTGAGGAAAGAACTGAGGTACAGAAAGTGATTCTCCGTAGAGTGAGAATCCGCCACGGAGTGCTACCAATGGATGCGGAATAACCTCCGTTCCGACAATAAGGGTTGGTGTCTGAGATGCAGCGCGATATTGCAGCTCA
>JBBIUD010000150.1:0-4688 GCA_037440485.1 Chlorobiota bacterium | reverse complement strand
ATGGCAGGACCGACGCCGGTGTCGGCACTCATTCACGCAGCAACGATGGTTACCAGCGGCATTTTCTTGATTTCCCGGATGAACGTGCTCTTTGCAGCATCGGCGGAGGCAATGACGGTTGTCGCTGCCGTGGGGATTGCGACAGCATTTTTTGCTGCAACGATTGGATTGGTCCAGAACGACATCAAGAAAGTGCTTGCGTACTCGACCGTTTCGCAGCTCGGCTTTATGTTCACCGCGCTGGGAGTGGGCGCCTTCACTGCGGGAGTTTTCCATGTGGTCACGCATGCGTTCTTCAAAGCGCTGCTGTTTTTGGGAGCCGGATCGGTCATTCATGCTCTCCACCACGAGCAGGATATTCAGCGCATGGGTGGTTTAGCGCGGCTGCTGCCACGGACGCACTGGACCTTTTTGGTCGGGGCACTGGCTATTGCGGGTATCTTTCCCTTGAGCGGCTTTTTCTCGAAGGATGAAATTCTCTGGCATGCCTACCTCAACGGCGGACCCTGGCTCTGGGCAATCGGGGTGATGGCAGCATTCTGCACGGCGTTCTACATGTTTCGGCTCTACTACCTGGTGTTCCACAACTCGGAACGCTACGATCGGCATCACCCGCCGCATGAATCGCCGGCGGTGATGACCGTGCCACTGGTGGTGCTGGCGATATTGTCTGCTGTTGGGGGCGTGCTGGGCATACCGGCTGCGCTCAGCGGAGGAGCATTCCCGCACGTGCTGGAGCAGTGGTTGCATCCGATTTTTGCTGCCAGCCAGCCGTTTCTGGCTGCACACAGCGCGGAGCACCCGTCGCACACACTCGAATATGCGCTGATGGCGGCGTCGCTCGGCGTTGGATTGGCTGGCATTGGGCTGGCGACGGCATTCTACCGCCGGGAATCGTCCCGTCCGGCACAGATTGCCGAGCGCTTCGGCTGGCTTTACCGTGTGCTCTGGCGGAAGTACTTCCTCGATGAGTTTTACTACGCTGTCATCGTGGACCCGATCTATCACCTGTCGGTGCGTGTGCTCTGGCGGATTACCGACGTTGCCATCGTGGACGGTGCCGTCAACGGCGTCGCGCGCTTGGTCGGTCGCATTGGGGAATTGGTTCGCCGATTGCAAACCGGCTACGCGCAGAGCTACGCCGTGCTGATGATGGCTGGTATTCTGGCAATCGTGTGGTATCTGGCAAACGGACACTAACCAGAGCTCTCCTGTGGCGAACACAGCATCCGAAGCGGCCTACCACTGCCGCCGATGAAAGGCAGCTCAGTTAGAGCTTGACAAATCGTTCGACCTCGATGCGTCCGGCACTTCGAAGCTGGAGCAGGTACATACCGGCACTCAAACTAGCGATGTCCACCGCAACGGTGTGCACGCCGCGCTCTCGGGGATAGATGCGCATTGTTCTGACTGTGTGCCCTTGGTAATCACTGATGATGAGCTCAACTTGGTCAATGCTCGGACAGTAGAAGCTTGCGGTGATCATCGTTGTCGCGGGCTGCGGATAGAGTGCCAGTGCAACGAACACATCGCTTGGGACGCTGCTCGGACGGTCCGGTGGCTCCGCCGGTGCCGGCAGTGCCTGTTGGGCTTTGCCCTGTGCTGGTGCCTGCTGAGCGGGTACCCAGCGCCGCTGACTCGGTGCAGTCTGGAATGCTGCCGAAAGCATCGGCGTAGCAGAGCGAACCGTGACACTATCGCTCAAATACCATTCCGCTTGCACACGCTCGGGGAGCACATCGAGCAGAACGTAACCGTGTTTGGTCAGATCAACCATCCGAAGGTGTGGGTTGTTTTTGTTGAGCGTGCTATCGAGTGCACGGAGCAGCTCTTGCGACAGCGCCGCCGGTAGTTGTGCGGCGCGGAGAATCTCATCAAAGTTGCGCGACGACACGCTCGGGGTGAGCGCCTCGACGGCAACGCTGGCTTGCTGCCCCGGCGCGCTGACCACGTCGAATGCAAACGAGCTATGGAAATCGCCGGTGAGCACAACCACGTCGCGATTGCTGCTGCGGAGAAACTCGATGAGGCGCTGCTGCTCGGCGGGGTAGTTGTTCCACGAATCGGTTGTGAAGCGTTGCTCGATGAGCGGCACTGCGACCGGCAGCAAGAGCCGACCCACCGCAGAAAGTTGGGCAGTGTCAATCGGCAGCGGTGCCACAGGTGAAAACATCACCTGATTGCCGATCAGCGTCCACTGTGCGGTGCTCTGGGAAATTGAACTTGTGAGCCATTCGTACTGTTCGGTGCCGAGCATGGTGCGGTTGGGATCGTTGAGCGAATCCAGCGATGCGGGCGTGGACTGCGAGCCGACGTTGCGCACCTGTTTATTGCGCGCTTCGTGGCGAGTGTCGAGCATGAGCAGGCGAACAAGGTTGCCGAACGAAAAGGCACGGTACAAATGCCGGTGCTCCCGAACGGGCATCCATTCGTAGTAGGCGCGCAGGGCAGCGCGCTTCCGCTCGTGATAATCGCCTTCGGAGGGTTGATGATTGTCGGCACCATCGGCGTAGGCATCGTTGGCAACTTCGTGGTCATCCCAGACGGCAATCATCGGATGCTGCTGATGCAGCCGGCGAAGCTGCGGATCGAGCCGATACACTGCATAGCGCGAGCGATAGTCGCTGAGCGTGAGCAATTCGATGTTCGGCGAAGGAATGCGCTCTGCCTCGCGTACCCAGGGCTGGGTTGTGTCGGCGGCGTACTCGTAGATGTAATCGCCCAGGTGAATAACTGCGTCCAGATCGTTTCGCTGCGCAATGTGCTCGTAGGCATTGAAGTAGCCGGCGGTATAATCGCTGCAGGAAACCACAGCAAACCGTGCATGCGCATATTGCGTGCGGGGTGCTGTTTTGGTGCGTCCAACAAGCGACCATCTTCCCAGTGCCCGAAAGGCGTAGTAGTAGGTCTGGTCAGGAGCGAGGTTGTCCACATCAACCTTGACGGTAAAGTCGCGGTACGACGATGTTTGCACACTGCCTTGTCGCACAATTTGTTCGAGTGCGGTGTCGAGCGCAACCACCCATTCGACCGTGACGGTAGTATCCAGTTCTGGCGGTGTCACGCGTGTCCACAGAATAACCCGGTCGTCGAGCGGGTCACCACTGGCAACGCCGTGGTAAAACGGCCAGAGGCGCTGCTCGATTTGCGCTGTTGCATCCATGGGCTGTCGGCGAGCGATTGGCTCCCAGTGCACAATCGGTGTGAGTGTCTGTGCCCCAAGCTGCACAGCAATGCCGAAAGTCAGTGCGACGATGTACCGCATACGAACGGAAAAATGGTGTGCCGACCGATGCAAATATGCGGCGCTGCCATCAGCAGATTATTGCGCCACTGTTACGGGCAGTTCAACGATCACAGGGGCGCGCCGGTGTGCTGCGCGTGTTAGTGCCGTGCAATGCCGCCGTCCACGTTGATTGCTTGTCCGGTGATGATACTTGCGGCGGGCATTGCAAGGAATGCCACCACATTGGCGATGTCGTGTGGCTCATCGGCGCGATGGATACACTGGGCGGGGATAATGTCCTTGAGCAGAGCGCGGTTCATCGGGCGATCGGTGGGGTCTTGCGTTGCGGTCAAGCCAACAGTGACCGCGTTGACGGTGATGCCGTAGCCGCCAACTTCCGCTGCCAACGACCGAACAAAACCAATGATGCCGCTTTTTGCCGTAACGTAGTGCACCAGGTATGGCGTGCCCAGCCAGACTGTGTCGGAGCTGAGCGCAATGATTCGCCCAAAATTTTGCCGCTTCATCAGCGGGAGTACTGCGCGCGTGACCAGAAACAGCGAGTCCAGCGATACGCTCAGCATGCGCTTCCACTGCTCGACGGTGAGCAGATCGAACGGCTCTTCTTCGTAAATGCCAACGTTGTGAACCAGCACATCAATTCGCCCAAAATCGCGGCTGATCTCGGCAATGATCTGTTCGACGGTTTCCGGAATCGTCAGGTCGCCGCGATAGGCGCGGACTCGGTCGGTAATTTGTTCGACAGCGGCAACAGTTTGACTGGCATCTGCCAGGTCGGCAATGGCAATGGCGGCACCTTCTTCTGCCAGGCGTTCGCAAAAGGCACGCCCATTGCCGATTGCGGCGCCGGTGATAAGCGCAACGCGCCCGTGGAGTCCCTCTTCAAACTGCGCAATCTGCATTGAGCATTAGAGCGATGATGAAACCACGTGATCGAGTGTGATTCGGTGTAATGGGTATGCCTCGAAACCCAAAAACTGCCGGGCAACGGCAGCAAAGTTGCTACTGATGTCGGTGACGTAGTATTGGACGTTCGGGGCATGTCCCACCGAGCGACCGTCGCTGGAGACACCGAGCAGATGCTGCACTTGCCGAGCTGCCCAGTAGCCGGGGTCTATTAGGTGGAACGGTGCAACGTGTGAGAAGACCTCGGCAAGCAGCGGAAAATGCGTGCACCCAAGAATGAGTGTGTCCACAGCAGCATCCACAAACGGGCGAAGGTATTCTTCGACGATAGCGTACGTTGCCGGGTGGGAAAGCCATCCTTCCTCGGCAAGAGCAACCAGCAACGGGCAGGCATGCTGAACAACGACTAGCCCTTCCCGCTGACAGTGCGCATACAGTGCCAGCTCGTACGCTTGGCTTTCCACCGTCGCCCGTGTGCCGATGACGCCGATGCGATTGGTTGTGGTTGCTGCCAGTGCTGCCGTGACGGCTTGCT
>JBBIUD010000149.1:0-4748 GCA_037440485.1 Chlorobiota bacterium | reverse complement strand
CATTACAGCAACCTCACAAGAAGGTGTTTCGATTGTCTCGATTGAGTTTGAGCAGAGCGCTAAAATTGAGTTTGCACTTCAGGACGTACAGCGCAAAGTTGGCGCGATCAAAGCGCAGCTACCCAGCGGAATCAAGGACCCGGTCATCAATAAAATTGCCTTCGACGAAATTCCCGTCCTGCGGTTAGGTGCAACATCATCGTTACCGCCTCGCGAGTTTTACCAATTTGTGCTCGACAACATCAAGCCAAAATTCAGTCGTGTGCCGGGCGTTGCCGATGTCATTTTGCTTGGGGGCGAGCAGCGTGAAGTTCAAGTCCTCCTCGATCCGGCAAAGCTTCGCGCCTATGGCGTATCCCTTACCCAAGTTCAGCAAGCTGTTGCGACGGCTAATCTGGATTTCCCTGCTGGAAAAGTTACCGACGACGCAACGCAATTTATTGTTCGCTTGAGCGGGAAGTTTACCTCGCTCGACGAAATCCGTGATCTTGTCGTCAGCCGACTTCCGCGCGGTCAGGTGATTCGCATCCGTGACATTGCCGAAGTCCGCCAGACGAGTGCTGAGCGCAGCACGTTCTATCGCATAAACGGGAAGCCATCGCTGGGTATTTACATCCTCAAACAGTCGGAAGCAAATGCTGTTGATGTCTCCGCCGCAGTCAAAAAGGAGATCGTGCAACTCGAGCAGCAATATGCCTATCTCGGACTTGCACTGACGATAGCACAGGATGCCTCAAATTTCACACTCGATGCCGTACACGCCGTGCAATTCGATCTGGGACTGGCGGTCTTGATCGTTGCTGCGGTTATGTTGCTTTTCCTGCACAGCATTCGTAACTCGTTCATTGTGATGCTGGCTATCCCAACATCGCTTGTGACAACATTCATCGGGATGCTGGCATTCGGTCTAACGCTAAATCTGATGACCCTGCTCGGCATGTCGCTGGTTATCGGCATCCTGGTTGATGATTCAATTGTTGTGCTGGAAAACATCTACAAGCACCTCGAGCATGGCGAAGACCGCGTCACAGCTTCAATCCGAGGACGCAATGAGATCGGATTCGCTGCACTGGCTATCACACTTGTTGACGTTGCAGTATTTCTCCCACTGTCGTTGGTGAGCGGAATCGTCGGCAATATCATGCGTGAATTTGCGCTGGTTGTTGTGACCTCAACGTTGCTGTCGCTGGTTGTATCGTTTACGCTCACTCCGATGCTGGCATCTCGTTTTGCACGGATCGAACAGCTCAACCGCAGCTCGCTGCTTGGCAGGATCGCGATTGCGTTCGAGGAGTGGTTCAGCGGTATGGTGAAGCGATACGGTGCAGCACTGCGCTGGACCCTACGGCGGCGCTGGGTGCCCGTTGCGATTACGGGCGGAACATTCCTTGTTGTGCCAGTCCTGTTTGCCAGCGGCTTGATTGGGTTTGAATTCTTTACACAAGCCGATCGCGGTGAGTTTGCCGTTACGGTCGAATTCCCGCCAAGCTACTCGCTCCAGGAAACAGACCGCTACGCTCGACAAATCGAGAATTTTCTTTTTACCATACCAGAAGTCACGCGAGTTATTACCGGCGTGGGTGTATCCAATGAAGGATTGATCGGTCAGAACTCAAACAACACTGTAGAGTTCAGCGTGACACTTGTCCCCAAAACTCAACGAACTCGCAGTACCGACGAAATCGGTAATATCATCAAACGAGAATTGTTCACCATTCCTGGCGTCAAGGCACGTGTCAACCCTGTTGGAATCTTCGGTACAGCAAATATGACGCCTGTCCAAATCGTTGTCAGCGGGACAAATCGTCGAGTCGTTGATTCTGCCGCTGTCATCGTAGCGCAGACGCTCCGTGGCATACAAGGTGCAACCGATGTTCGGCTTGGTTCGGAGCCGGGGAAACCCGAAGTTCAAATCATCGTTGATCGGGATAAGCTTGCCACGTTTGGACTGAGTATTGCTGAAGTTGGCACTGCGCTCCGCATTGCCATGCAAGGTAATGACGACGTCAAGTATCGTTACGAAGGCAATGAGTATCCGCTGCGAGTATGGCTTGAGGAAACAGCACGAGCCAATCCCGATGAAATTGCGCATTTGACGGTCACCAACCGACTCGGTCAGCAGATCGAAATTGGTCAATTCGCAACGGTGACACTTGGGACCGGTCCCACAAAGCTCCAGCGACGCGATCGCAATCCAGCCGTTATTGTGTATGCGCAAACCTATGGCAAAGCGAGCGGTAGTATAGCCAATGAATTCGACCGCCTCATCAAAGGTAAGCTGCCAATTGGTGTACGCTACGAATACGCGGGCGATGTAAAGAACCAACGCCAAGGTTTCGGCGACTTAGGCATCGCGATGCTCGGCGCCATCATCTTTGTGTACCTGATTATGGTTGCGCTCTATGATTCGTACTTCTATCCATTTGTGAACCTTTTTTCAGTCCCCGGGGCGGTCATCGGAGCATTTTTAGGATTAGCACTTTCGATGAAGAATCTTTCAATTATTGCGATGCTTGGGCTCATCATGTTGATTGGATTGGTAACCAAGAATGCCATTTTACTTGTTGACCGCACGATAGCAAATATCAAGGAACGAGGTTTACCGATTAACCACGCATTAGTCGAAGCTGGAGAATCACGGTTACGACCAATCGTTATGACCACGATTGCGATGGTTGTCGGGATGTTACCGATCGCACTGAGCAACAGTCCTGGTAGCGAATGGAAACAAGGCTTAGCGTGGGCTCTCATCGGTGGATTGACGAGTTCGATGTTTCTGACCTTGTTCTTAGTGCCTGTGATCTTCTCGTACCTTTCGCAGATGTTCGGTAATCTTCGCCGTCGTTTTCGTCCGTCGGTTGCTCTTGCAACCAATGGCACAACTGTCCAGCAGCAGCCTCATTCAACCGTCACAACCGACGTGTAATAGTCAAAAACACGTTGGGAAGAATTTGGCGCTGTCCATCCTGAAGGTAACGAAGCTCGTACCATCCGCCAAGCTCAAGAAGCATTGTTCCGACCGAAAGTCGAATGGCTGCTTCCGGTGCAATGCTTCGCTGACTGCTGGACAGTTGCGACAATGACGCTAAGCTCAATCGCTGCTCCAGCAGATACCACCGCACGCCGATTCCGACCGAATGCTCCTGGATACTACGCCAGTACATTCCGCGAACAAATTGCTCTGTGCCTGTCCCTGTCGGATATTCTGCAAACAGCGACCATGAAAAATCTCCCCGTAGAAACCATCGCACGTACACCTGTGCTTCTATGCTTCCTGTTGAAAGCGACAGGCGCACAGAATCTCGATAGGAAATTTGTCGGAACGAAAAACTTGTCGGTACACCAACTCGACCTTCGAAATCATAGGATGTGTATTGGGCAAGGATTTCAAACGACGGATACCACGTCAATGCACCAAGCACAGACTGGAATGTCCATGCTAAACGAACAGAACGGTTCCAGTTACTAAGAGCGCTCCGCTGAGCACGAAGGAACACAAAATGTGTTGCAGCATATTCGAGTGTTGCTGAGCTTGCCAGAGCATTCGACCACCGACGCCGCAGCGATGCCCTTGCCAGCAGCGAAAGCTCATCGCGATCGTCGTAATTGAGCGTGCTGGGAGTATCATAGCGCACAATACGGCTGGAAGCATCAACCGAGATTGTATCACGATCTGTAACGGCCACTCGTTGCACTGTGCTAAGCTGCAGAAACTGCCAGCGATTATCACGCATGCGCTCGCTCTGGCGAAGTTCTTCGACTAACTGCGGTGTTGGTGATTGGAACTGATCGAAGGTTGCATTACTTTCGGTGCGGTTGCCCACGAATAGCTCCACACGATGATCGCTGACCGAGGAGTTCACTACCAACACCGCGCGAACAGAACCATTCACCTCATCGAGCTTACGCCGAACGTAGGTCAATGCACTGCTTGCAACAGGCGCATCGAAGAACCGTTCAACGTTTGCTATCTGAATATCGGATACTACAGCAAGACTCATCCATTCCCAGAGGCTTTGGTTAAGCATACCCGAAACAATCCACCGTTGTTCGGTGCGATGCTCCAGCGCTATCGTTGAACTGATGCCCAGCGTGGTGTAATAATCGCGCTGCTGACGCTGATGTTCGATCCGTAGCCGAAACATGCTCGCTGAATTTGTCGAGGCAAGCTCTAACCGACCGTTGAAATCTGCATTGGTCCGCACTCGAAGGCGAACACGTTCGCCCTGCAACCCAACCGACATCCCAATATCGCCGATCGTTTGCTGACCAGAATAAAATTCTCCGCCAACAACACTGCCCCCTTCTCTCACGCCGAGTTGATCGGCATGTTCATAGCCTGCTACGGCACGGAGCACACCCAATGGTGTTTCCCAATTTATTCCACCTGCAGTGCGAAGCCGCTCCAGTTTTGCAATACCAAGCGAACGCGTGTCGTTGGAGACATCCCACTCAAACCGCGGAAATAGATTCACCGTCGAGCTTATCGGATACCTCCATTCTACTCTGAACAGCTCATCATCGCGGAAGGAAATTGTTCCAACAAGCAACGAGGCTCCACGGTATTGTTGTCGGAGTATCAATATTCCTCCCAGCACGGATTGATTGAGCGCAGCATCACCATGGAAGACCGATGTGAACGCAACACGTGTCATCCCAAAGCTGACACGGTCGGGTATGGTTGTGGTATCCAGGATTGGCGGAAGTATCTGACCAATCGAAGAGATCGGCAGGTTGATGATAGCGAG
>JBBIUD010000148.1:0-4764 GCA_037440485.1 Chlorobiota bacterium | reverse complement strand
GCCAAGCCGATGAAGTTGCCAAAGTTAAGCGAAGCGAAAGCGGCATGATCCGCGATCCTATCACACTGACACCGGACCGAACCGTCGGCGATGCACAGCGGCTTATGGCACGCTACGGCATCAACGGTATCCCGATCGTTGACCAATCCAAACGACTCG
The DNA here is from genome assembly GCA_037440485.1 of Chlorobiota bacterium. Classification (GTDB taxonomy): domain Bacteria; phylum Bacteroidota; class Ignavibacteria; order Kapaibacteriales; family NICIL-2; genus NICIL-2. Next base: position 4,605 of record JBBIUD010000148.1, on the reverse strand, counting down.
TCGGCATCCTGACCAATCGCGACCTTCGATTTGTCGAGGATACATCGCGTCCAATCGCTGAAGTGATGACGCGCGACAACTTGATTACCGCACCGCTTGGTACCACACTCGATGATGCCGAACACATTCTCCAGCAACACCGCATCGAAAAGCTTCCGGTCGTTGATCGGGATGGCAAGCTGTGTGGTCTGATCACGTTCAAAGACATTCAGAAAAAGCACCGGTATCCAACTGCCTGTAAGGATGAGCAGGGGCGTTTGCGAGTAGGGGCTGCCGTGGGTGTAACCGCCGATACGCTCGAGCGCGTCGCAGCATTAGTGGAAGCAGGTGTGGATGTCCTTGTCGTTGATACCGCGCATGGGCATTCGCGCGGGGTGCTGGAAATGGTCGAGCGTATCAAGGCGCGGTATCCGGCGCAGGCGGTGATCGCGGGCAACATCGCCACAGCAGATGGCGCACGGGCACTCATTGATGCCGGAGCAGATGGCGTCAAGGTTGGCGTTGGACCTGGCTCGATTTGCACGACGCGTATCATTGCCGGCGTTGGAGTACCGCAATTGAGTGCGATCATGGATGCTGCAGCGGTCTGCCAGCATGCAAGCGTTCCACTTATCGCAGACGGTGGCATCAAGCAAACGGGCGACATCGCCAAGGCTATCGCTGCCGGTGCCGACTGCGTGATGATGGGCAACATGCTCGCAGGTCACGAAGAATCGCCCGGCGAAAAAATTCAGTACGAAGGGCGGATGTTCAAGGTCTATCGCGGGATGGGCAGCGAGGGTGCGATGATGAGCGGCTCGGCAGACCGGTACTTCCAAGACGCCGAAGATGAAATCGCCAAACTTGTGCCCGAAGGAATCGAAGGGCGCGTGCCGTTCAAAGGGTCTGTTGCTGAGACACTCTACCAGCTCACCGGCGGTTTGCGAGCGGCAATGGGGTACTGCGGTTGCGCCACTATTGCCGAACTCAAAGAGCATGGGCGATTTGTGCGCATCACCGCTGCCGGCTTGCGCGAATCGCATCCGCACGATGTGCAGATTACCAAAGAATCGCCCAACTACTTCGGCTGACCTCTCACCAGCGCACCACCTCTCGCACTGCAGCGACGATATCCTCGACGCTCAGCAAAATTGCATTTTCGAGTGCCTTGGCAAATCCGACCGGGCAATCCTTGGATGCTACGCGCTTGACCGGTGCATCGAGCCACCGGAAGCACTCATCCTGAACCGTCGAAGCTACTTCACCGCCAAAGCCGCCGGTCAGATAATGCTCATGTGCAACAACGGCACGACCGGTCCGCTTGACGGCTTCGCACACCCGATCTCGATCCCAGGGACGCAACGACCGAAGATCAATCACCTCAACCTCGATACCGTCGGCAGCGAGCTGCTCGGCTGCTTTCAGTGACCAGTGCAGGGCATTGCCGTACGAAATCACTGTCACATCACGCCCGGCACGACGCACCCGTGCTTTACCAAATGGCACAAGGTAATCATCAGGCGGTGTTGGGGCGCTGGTGGGACGGTAGTTGTAGAGAAACTTCGGCTCAATGTACATGGTCACGCCCTGCGAGCGAATCGCCGTTCGCATCAGCCCGACCGCATCATCTGCAAAAGCAGGGCAGACAACCCGAATGCCCGGCAAATGTGCGAAGACCGCGTCCAAACACTGCGAGTGATAGAGTCCGCCTTGAATGTAGCCACCGCTGGCAAGACGAATGACGATGTTCGGCGTAAACTGCCCCCGCGTCCGCCAGTAGTCGTGCGAACATTCGATGAGTTGTTCCATCGCTGGCCAGAAGTAGTCGGCAAACTCGGCACCTTCGATGACAACCCGAATATCCTCGCGATAGCGGCAGAATCCATTGGCGGTACCGACGATGTAGTCTTCGGCGATCGGCGCATTGAAAATGCGCTCGTTGCCAAATTCATCGAGCATACCTTTGACAACGTTGAAAATGCCCTGCTTGTTTTTCGATGCGACGTCCTGTCCCCAGAGAAACGTATGCGGATTGCGACGGAACTCTTGCTTGAGCGCGTAGTTGATACCTTCGCGCAGAGTTAGCATCGGTGCTGCTGGATCGAACTGCGCGCGTTCTTCGGATGGGTCGTTGTAATCAATAATCGCCGGGGGCACAATGAATTCTTTCCACGATTCTGGATCAGGATCGGCAGCCGCTTCTGCCTGCTCTGCAGCGCGGGTAATTTCTGCCATGTTCTCCTGCTCGATGGACTGCAGTTCGTCCTCGGTGGCGATACCCTCGTCTATGATGCGCTGGCGGAAAACCTTCAGCGGATCGCGTGCTTTCATCGCCTCGATTTCCTCTTTGGTGCGGTACAGCTCGTGGTTGTCTGAATTCGAATGCGAGCCAATCCGATCGCAGTCGGCGTGCACCATTGCCGGTCCTGCTCCCGAGAGCACGTACTCGGCAGCGCGTTTCATAGCGCGGTAAGAATCGAACACATCTCGTCCATCACACTTGACAATCAGCAGATGGCGGAAACCAATGAAATTGTCCGAAACGTCGGGGTTAGCCGTTTGCTCTTCAACCGGGACCGAGATACCGTACTTGTTGTTCTGAATGACAAAAATCACTGGCAACTGTTCGCGTGAGGCACCGTTGACCGCTTCGTAGAAGTATCCTTCCGAACACGCCGATTCGCCACCGGAGTAGATGACCAGCTCGTCGCCCTTGTACTTTTTAATGGCACGGGCAGTCCCGGCGGCATGCTGGCTGTGGTTGCCGGTGCAGGAGCTGACGTTCTGAATGCGAATCGAGGGCTTGGCAAAATGATTGCTCATGTGCCGTCCGCCGCCGGCAACGTCGGCATCTTTGCTCAAGCCGTTGAGGATGATTTCGTAGGGCGTAATGCCTGCCGATAGCGCCGTGATCAAATCGCGGTAGTACGGAAAGAGGAAATCCTTGCCCGGACGGAAAATCTGCCCAATGGCAATCTGGATACCATCGTGACCGGCGCACGGAGCATGGTACGACCAGCCCTTCGCCATCTTCAGGTAGGTCGCCGCTTTTTCGTCGAGCTTCCGCCCAAGATGGTTGAGTTTATACCAGCGCAAAATGGTATCGCGATCAAAGCCTGTAAAATCAAAACGTGACCGTAGCATGCCTTCACCAGCAGCAGGCGATCCATTTGCAGCATCGTGCGGAGCCTTGGCGGAGGCTTTTGTCTGCTGCGCTTTTTTCGGAGTTGATTTGTACGAACGACCTGGCATAGCCAATACTGCAAAAAATGTTACTTTCCATCAACAGATTCTGTCATGCGTCGCTTGGGCACCGACCGCTTCGGGCGTGGCGTATGGACGAACGTCAGCCACCCGTACGGGTCGTTCCCATCGCGGACAACGGCAAAAAAGCGATCAATGATCGCGCGCGTAATCGGACCGATCGCACCCGAACCAATCGTGATGCGATCAACCGAGCGAACAGGAGTGATTTCGGCAGCCGTCCCACACAGGAACATTTCATCGGCAACGTAGAGCATTGCTCGCGGAATAACCTGTTCGACCACCGGAATACCCAGCTCGGTAGCGAGTGTGATCACCGTCGCGCGCGTGATACCCGGCAAGATAGAAGCAGCCACCGGCGGCGTATAGAGCACACCATCGCGGACAAGGAAAACATTCTCACCACTGCCTTCGCTGAGATTACCCTCGGTATCGAGCGCGAGCCCTTCGTCGTAGCCGTGGCGGAGCGCCTCGATGCGCACCAGTTGCGAGTTCATGTAATTGGCACCCGCTTTGGCAACCGTTGGGAGTGTATTGCCGTGGAGTCGTGACCAGGACGAAATGCACACATCCACGCCTCGATCGAGCGAATCGCTGCCCAGGTAACGTCCCCACTTCCACGCTGCAATGACGACCTCGACAGGGCAGCCAAACGGTGTAACTCCCATCTCGCCGTAGCCGCGAAAGACAAGAGGGCGGATGTAGCACTCATTGAGCTTATTGCGGCGGAGCAGCTCGACCGTTGCAGAGGCCATCTGCTCGGTTGAGAAGGGCAGCTCCGTGTAGTAAATCTTGCACGAATCCTGAAGTCGCCGAAGGTGGTCCTGCAGCCGAAAGATCGCGGTTCCACGCTGGGTTCGATATGCCCGGATGCCCTCGAACCAACTGGAGCCATAGTGCAGAGCATGGCTGAGCACGTGCACGGTGGCTTTTTCCCACGCGACGAAGCGACCGTTCATCCAGATTGTGCGCGTTTTGGGGATTCGCATCAGGGATGCTCCGTGTAATTGAAACAAGCTCGACGGGTCGTTTACTCGGGCACCGCATCCGGACTGCCAAGCCGCTCCAGAAGTAATTGGCGGACTAGTTCTGGGTTTGCCTTGCCCTGAGACATTTTCATGACTTGCCCAACCAGAAAACCGAGCACGCTGGTTTTTCCGTTGCGCCATTTTTCGATGGTGTCGGGATTCTCTGCGAGCGCGCGTTCGACCAGTTGCTCGATAATGGTTGCATCGGAGACCTGCACCATTCCGCGTTCGGCAACGAGCGCTTTGGGCGAGGTTGGATGCACGAGCAGCTCGGCAAAGAGTTCTTTGGCAATACGACTCGAGATCGTTTGTTCGGCTTGAAGGTCAACCAATT
>JBBIUD010000147.1:0-4782 GCA_037440485.1 Chlorobiota bacterium | reverse complement strand
CCAGCACGGACCCTTGCGGCGCTTCGATTGGTTCGCCGTAAAGCGAGCACCATCGGGCAAGACGGCGCTTTCCTTCGATGACAATCGTCCCGCAGCGTGCATAGTGCTCCAATGCCGATCGGTTTACGCCAATGCAACACAAAACATGTGCGCGGTGCAAACTTGTTGACGATTCGCGAAGTGTGCCAGCTGGCACAAGCGCATTGGCTGGATCAAGTGTTGCGGCATCAACCATCACAACGTCGAGGTCACGGTAGAGCTGGCGATGCTGAAAACCATCATCGAGAACGACAAGCTGAGCGCCAAACTGCCGGCAGGCACGCTGCGCTCCGTCATACCGTCGCCGTGCTGCAATGACGACTGCATTTGGCAGACGCTCGGCAATGATTGCCAGTTCATCGCCACTTGCTTCAACCGGTGCGCGATAGCCCTGTCCATCGGATACAACGACGACACCGCGCTCCTTTCTTCGATAGCCACGACTGACAACAGCAAGCCGCACGTTCAGTTCTTGCAGTATCTGCGCCAGTGCAATGACCATCGGGGTTTTTCCTGTTCCGCCGGTTGTAATGTTGCCGACACTGATAACAGGTACGGGCAGTCGCTCGACGCCCCAGCCACGGTCGTAGCACCAGTTGCGCCAACCAATGATGGAGCCGTAGAGCCTACTGATCGGTCGGAGCATAGCGCGACTCCACGTCGGCACAAACTCTGGCAATACCTTCATCATCGAGAGCGGCAGGGATTGTCATCGCTGGCGACACAGTCACCTCGACGCTTGCGAATGGCAAAGGCACCATAAACCGATCCCACGAGCGCTGGAAACGCCACGCCCACCGGCATCGAACCTGACACCAGTAGAGTGGCACCTGCGCGTGCTGCGCACAGACAATGGCACCGCGTTTGGCTTTTCCCCGTGGACCACGGGGACCATCCGGTGTGATCAGGATGAGTTTGCCGCTGCGTGCGTACTCGATCAATTGCACAAGTGCTGACTTTCCGCCCCGCGATGAGGAACCTCTGACAAGCTGGTATCGCCACCGCATGAGTAGAGCTGCCAGCATCTCGCCATCGCGACTTGGGCTGACAAGCGCAATTGCATCTCGACCGGCAAACAGGCGCCACACCGGTAGCATCGCGCCGTGCCAGAATGCAACAACACCGCCCGATGGAATATCTCCATCCACACGTATCCGCCAAGTCCGCGCAATCGCGGAAAGCACAATTGCCGTAATTGTGGCTTTCATCGCCTTCCCAGCAGCGTGAGCATACGGTCCGCGATACGCTGACTGACACCGCTGCTTCCAAGGAGGGATCGAAGGCGGCGTGCCTCCTCATGCTGGCGATGCTGCTCGTCCGGATGTGCAAGCAGATATTCAACCTGCTCTTCGATACGGCGAACGTTGTTTGTCCACTGCACTACTTCTGGCACGATCTGCCGACCTGCAATAATGTTCGGCAATGCAACATAGGGAATGCGAATGAGCAAGCGAGCAATAAGGTACGTCCCGACTGAAGCGCGATAAACCACAACTTCGGCTGCACCTGCCAACATTGCTTCCAACGAGGAGGTCCCTGCCTTGACCACAGCAATACCAGCATTGAGAAGTACCTGCTCAGCATTGGGTGAGAACCGCACCGACTCTGGAACAGCGATTCCTTCCGGTTGCTCGCACGCGACGGCAAACTCAAGCTGTCGGTGTCGGCGTCGGAGACGATCCGCGACGCGGAGAAAGAGCGATAAGTGAAGGTCACGTTCGTGTTGGCGAGTTCCGGGCAACAGTGCAATCAAGTTCGGCTGTTTTTCCACGGTTGGCTCTTGCATGTAGGCAGGGTTATCGAGGAATGGGTGACCGTACCATTCCGCTTCGATACCAGCGCGACGGAAAAAATCAACCTCAAACGGAAAGACGACAAACAACCGATCCACCGCTTCGGCAAGGCGTCGTGCGCGCCAGCGACCCCACGCCCAGAGCTGCGGTGCAATGTACCAGAATACCGGTGTTCCACAGGCACGCAGACGACGCGCCAGAGGAAGGTTGAATCCGGGATAATCCACCGGAATGAAGGCATCGTAGCGTTCTGCCAGGCAGTGATTGAGTGTTGACGCAAACGCCGCTCGGAGGGTTCGGTAGCGCCGCAGCACCTCCCAGAAACCGCTGACATTCATCGTGGCAAAGGGCAGGATTGAGCGCATGCCGACCGCTTCCATCGCGGGACCGCCAAGACCGACAAATTCAACATCTGGCACGCGCTGCCGGATCGCCTGCATCAGTCGCGCTGCGTGCGTATCACCGCTTCGATCGCCAGCGACGATAAAGATTCGCATGCTCATGCACCTCAGAGCAAGGGTGGCTCTGGTGATTCAAGCGGCTCGATGAGTGAGCGGTCATCATTGCTAACCCGCCCGACGCGATGCGACACCGGATAGAATCGCCACCGCGGCGGCGAGGCGGTCAGTAGCATTGCCAAAACGTCCTCGGCATGAGCATCAGTGGTGAGCCAATTGTCGAGCAGATCGTGCGGTACAACAACCGGTACACGATGGTGAAGGGCAGCAAGATCGCCATCAGCAGCTCGTGTGAGAATGGCGCAACGGTTGATAGCAACACCACTGGCAGTATCAAACTCCGAGAGCACGACCCCAGCAAATCCAATCAGCGGCATTCCCTCGGCAACGACAAAAAACGGTTGTCGCCGGTGCTGCTGCGACCATTCATAAAAGCCACTGGCAGGGACAATGCACCGTCCTCGGTCGAGTAATCGGCGGAAGTGTGGTTTTTGGCATGCAGTCTCGCTCCGAATGTTGATGAGCAAGCCACCATCGCGTCGGCGAATGCCCCAGATGCTCTGCTTTGCTCTGATACCCTCCTCAGTAGCAGCAACAATCAAAACCTGCTGGCTGGGAGCAATGTTGTAGCGTGGCAAGTGGCGAGCGACATCAACACCAAAGCACTGGTGCAATTCCTCTGCCGAAGCAGCAAGAGCAAAGCGACCGCACATAGAAAAAGCGCCGACGGCGCTATTGGTTCATGATTTCGTCTTCTTTGCGTTTGGCGATGTCGTCAACGTCCTTGATGAAGCGGTCGGTGTAGCGTTGGACTTCATCTTCGGCGCGGTGGCGTTCGTCTTCCGAGAAGCCTTCTTCTTTCTCAGCTTTTTTGAGATGCTCCAGTGCATCGCGTCGCACCTGGCGGATAGCAATTTTTGCTTCTTCTGCCATCTTCCAGCAGCTTTTGACGATTTCCTTACGGCGTTCCTCGGTCAGCGGTGGAATGGGTATGCGGATGACTGCGCCGTCGTTGGTGGGGTTGAGTCCTAAATCGCTCGCTTTGATCGCTTTCTCGATGTCTGCAAGCAGCGAGCGTTCCCAGGGCTGGATCACGATCAAGCGCGGTTCCGGAATTGAGATACTACCCACTTGTTGCAGCGGTGTTGGTGTGCCGTAGTAGTTGACTCTGATGCCGTCGAGCATCGCAACGGACGCACGTCCGGTGCGAACACGGGCAAGCTGGTGCTGCAAATGCTCAACAGCTTTGGTCATGCGTTGCTGTGCGTCGCTCAGAATCGCAGAGATAGGCATAGTCGTACAAGAGTTAGTGAAACACCTCAACAGGAGCAAAACTACTGCTCTGCCGATGCGCCCACGTCGTTGGCAACCGTCGTTGCAATAGGTTCTCCCAGAACAAGCCGGCGAAGGTTTCCGGGAGTCTGTGCATCAAAGACTAGGATGGGGAGGTTGTTTTCCTGGCAGAGTGTAATCGCCGTCAAGTCCATGACTTTGAGATCGCGCTCGAGCACCTCGCGATAGGTAAGCCGATCGAAGCGTCGGGCAGTGGGGACGCGTTCGGGGTCAGCATCGTAGATCCCATCAACGCGCGTCCCTTTGATGATGCACTCGGCTTCAATCTCGATTGCACGGAGAGCAGCCGCAGTATCGGTTGTAAAGTAGGGATTGCCCGTACCGGCACCGAAGATGACTACCCGACCTTTTTCCAGGTGACGAATAGCACGACGGCGGATAAAGGGCTCGGCAATTTGTGCCATATGAATAGCCGTCTGTAGTCGGGTTTGCAAACCAAGCGCTTCGATTGCGTTCTGCAGACCGAGTGCATTGATAACCGTTGCGAGCATACCCATGTAGTCGGCAGAGACTTTGTCAATGCCAGCGGCAGCAGCCTGCGAACCGCGGAAGATATTGCCCCCACCAATAACGATACCGACCTGGACGCCGAGAGCATGAACCTCGGCAATATCGCGGGCAAATTGCCGAAGCATTGCCGGATCAATACCGCAGCTTTGAGTCCCCATCAGGGATTCACCGCTGAGCTTGAGTAAAATACGGCGATACTTCGGTGTCTCCATTGCCAGGGTTACCGCGGTGAGTTATGCCGATTCGCCCAATGCATACCGACGGAATCCGATGATCCGAACACCCTCGCCCATGGTTTTGACAACCTCGCCGACGGTCTTGCGATCATCTTTGACAAAGGTTTGCTCGAGCAAGCATTGTTCCTGGAAAAATTTTTCCAGTCGTCCCTGCGCGATGCGTTCAGCTATTTCGGGCTTTTTGCCTTCGTTGATTGCTTGCTCTTTGCTGATCTCGATTTCTTTGGCAATCGTCTGGGGCGGCACGTCTTCCCGTGAGACATACTGCGGATTCATCGCCGCAATTTGCATGGCAATATCGCGCAGCACAGGATGGTCTGGTGGAACGTCCGCATTGGCTTCCAGCACGACCGAGAGCCGATTTCCGAAGTGGTTATAAACCGTCAGGACACC
>JBBIUD010000146.1:0-4787 GCA_037440485.1 Chlorobiota bacterium | reverse complement strand
GTGGAGCAATCGCACCATCCATCGAGAAGACTGCATCGGTTGCGATGATCAGATGACGCGCACCATCGCTGCGTGCCTGGCGGAGTTTGTCCTCTAAATCATTCATATCGCACGAGCGGTAGCGGTACCGACGAGCCTTACAGAGTCTGATACCATCAATGATTGAAGCGTGATTGAGCTCATCGCTGATTATAGCGTCTGACTCAGAAAAAAGCGGCTCGAAGACGCCTCCGTTTGCGTCGAAACATGCTGCGTAGAGAATTGCATCGTCGGTGTGACAAAAGTCGGCGATTGTGCGCTCAAGCTTTTTATGTAAGTCCTGCGTTCCACAGATAAATCGAACGCTAGACATACCAAAGCCATGCGTATCCATTGCTTCTTTAGCAGCAGCGATGACTCGCGGATGTGAAGAGAGCCCCAGATAGTTGTTTGCGCAAAAGTTCAGTACGGGTTTATCAATTCCCTCGACTCGGATCTCTGGTCCTTGGGGTGTCGTAATAATACGCTCGACTTTGAATAATCCTGCCTCGCTGATCGAATCGAGTTCTTTCCGCAGAAATTCGGAAAAGCTGCTTGGGTACATTGGCAATCAGTGCACAGTGTCTATCTACACTTGCAAAAGTACCATGGCAAGCATGACATGGAGCACCAGTGCAATAGAGACAATCGAAGATGCGTTCCGTCTATGGGCTGATTAGGTCTTCGTTTTGCGCAGCAATCGCTGTTAGGTTTGGTGGGGATTTACGTCCTTGAATCGCTCTGCAATGATGCCACCACCGACGAGATCATCACCTTCGTAAAGCACAACAGATTGTCCGGGAGTGATCGCGCGGCGCGGTGATTCAAACTCAACGTACAGGGAACCGCTGTTGTCAATTGTGCAGAGTGCGGGTGCGCCTTCGTCTTTGTATCGAATTTTGGCGATGACCGTCATCGGAGATTCGATGGCAGCGTACTTGATGAGGTTGACCGAATGAGCAGATAATCCCTTGTGGTACAGCTCATCTTCTGTGCCGATTACAATCGCTTTCTGTTCAGGTAGAATATCCAGAACATAAACAGGCTCTGGGGATGCAATGCCCAAACCGCGCCGTTGCCCGATCGTGTAAAACGGATAACCTCGATGCTCACCGACAACTCGATCACCCCAGATAATTGGACCTCGTGATTGTTCACTTTCGGGGACAGCTTCGGCAATAAACCGTGCATAGTTGTTATCAGGGACAAAACAGAGTTCGTACGACTCATGCTTTTGTGCCACGGGTAAACCAATTCGCTCCAGGTAATGTCGTGTCTGTTCTTTTGTCCACTCTCCAAGTGGAAAGAGCGTTCGTGCTAATTGCTCCTGAGTGAGTGCCCACAATGCATAGGATTGATCCTTTCTCTGATCCATCCCGCGCGAGAGTACATATCGGCCTGAAGATGCATCGTGGCGAATGCGCGCGTAGTGTCCCGTTGCAATGTATGCTGCTCCGAGAGCGTCGGCTTTTCTGAGCAGTTCTCCCCATTTGATATGCCGATTGCATTGAACACACGGGTTTGGTGTGCGACCGCTCATGTATTCGTCGGTGAAATAGTCAATCACACGAGTTTTGAATGGCTCGGTGAAATCCACAACGTAATGCGGAATGCCGAGCTGGAGTGCTACTCGTCGGGCATCGTTAATTCCATCGAGTGAACAACACGACGACTCATTGCCGATGTTGCCACCGGTCGTTTCGTAGTTATACGTTTTGATGGTGATGCCGATCACCTCATACCCTTGTTCGACAAGCAGTGCTGCAACAGCGGAGGAATCAACACCACCGCTCATGCCGACCAATACTCTTTTTTCGTTTCGTTTCATCGTGTGTGTGAAGAAAAATCGCGTTCAATGACGCAGCACACCGTTGTTTCATGCGTCTTCGATTAACCGCACCGATTTTTGCGACATTGCGACAGGCTATGACTTTCATTATGGATCAGATTCTGAGCAAGCTGTACAGTCTGCAGCGGCGCGGCATTGTTCCAGGCTTGGAACGTGTACGAGCTCTGCTTGAACATCTGGATAATCCACATCATCATCTTCGCAGCATTCACATTGCCGGTACCAATGGGAAAGGTACAGTCTCAAGCGTGTTGGCTTCCATTCTCATGGAAGCGGGGGAAACCGTGGGTCTCTACACATCACCACATATCCGAAGATTTAACGAAAGAATTCGCATCAACGGAGTACCAATCAGCAATGAAGAAATTGCTACGCTTTTTCACAACATTGAGCCAGTAGCCGACAGAATCGGTGCAACGTTTTTTGAAATTACTACTGTTATGGCACTATCAAAATTCTCCAAGCAATCATCAATCTGCGTGCTCGAATGTGGACTTGGAGGACGATTTGATGCAACGAATGTCGTCACACCTGATGTCGCGATTATCACGAGCATTGATTACGACCACCAAGAATGGCTTGGCTCGACACTTGAGCAAATCGCCTTCGAAAAGGCAGGAATCATCAAACCCAACAGACCAGTTGTAGTTGGTGAAAAACGTCCACACCTGCGGCAAGTATTTGAACGGAAAGCTTCCGAAGTCGGAGCCAGTCGCGTCTGCTTCCTCGATGATATACCCTGGAGTTACAGCATCGTAGAGCATACACTCGATGGACTGACTATGGATTTATCCCTTGACAACTGGGTAATGCACAGACTCAAGGTACCGCTTCACGGTGAACACCAAGCACGCAATGTTGCAATTGCTTTGTTGGCGCTCAAGCTGTATTGGGGATCGTGTCAACCCAACGACTTTGAACAAATCATTGCGCACGGCATTTCTAAAGTTGTGCTCAATAGCGGTCTGCGTGCTCGGATTGAAGTTGTGAGGCGAGAACCGCTGCTCGTCTTCGATGTTGCGCATAACCCAGCAGGATGCGAAGCGCTGGCATCGGTTGTTGGGAGAGAGCCATTCCCACCCAAGTGGAATATCGTCTTCGGTGTCATGCAGGATAAAAGCTATCGTGAAATGCTAAATGCCCTAGCACCAATTGCAGCGAAATTTTACTTTGCTGCACCAAGAACCGAACGTGCATGTAATGCGGATGTTCTTGCCGAAGTGGCTCACCGTTACCAGATTCCCTGTCGGGTTTATTCAAGCATCGCCGATGCACTTAGAGCTGCAACAGAATCAGGCAACCCAACGCTCTGCACCGGTTCATTCTTCACGATCGAGGAGGCGTTTGAGTATCTCGACCAATCGTGAAAGCAGTTCAGCAATCCACTCAGCAAGTCGCTCACTGTCTCGCTTTGGTTGTTCTATCGGTAGCTGGATTGCCGGAGGCGTGGACTGCTGCAATCCTCTATGCACACGAATGAATGCATTAGCTCCTCCAACAACCAAGAGCAGTCCTGCAATCATCAGCCACTGCTTCAATTTGCTGAAGCGATTCGCCATAGCATCCCGAGCTGTGGAGGTTATGCGCAAAATTAGAGCGCAGATTGATGCTGTAATTTTGTCCCAAAGTATGTTGTGGCACTCCCGCAATGCATTCACCACTGATCCTTCCGTACAACACAACACGACCAAGAATTCACCCGACTGCGGTGGTCTTGCCTGGTTGCATCGTTGCTGGAGATGTTACGGTGGGAGATAGCTCTTCTATTTGGTTCAACTGTGTCGTTCGTGGAGATGTGCATTCGATCACAATCGGTGCACGGACGAATATCCAGGACCTCTCGATGCTGCACGTGACAAATGGCAAGTTTGCACTAATCATAGGCGACGATGTAACGATCGGACACCGTGCAATCATCCACGGCTGTACCGTTGAAAATGCAACGCTGATTGGGATGGGCGCAGTTCTGCTGGATGGATGCGTCATCAAGTCAGGGTCAATTGTCGCAGCGGGGTCAGTCATTCGTGAGGGTCAATGCATACCATCCGGTGTCCTTGCAGCGGGTGTACCGGCGCGCATAGTTCGAGACCTTACGCCGGAGGAACAAAGTCAAATCCCAACAATTGCTGCACAGTACGTTGAATATGCCCGCGCCTATGCCGCAACAGTAGTCCAACCCAGCAGTGAGCTTGTCTGATGCAGCGCAATAATTCGCCCGTGGAGGCAGCACACGCACTCCTGGAATTCCTTCGTACTATCACGGGTGGATTTGTCATCGCGCACGGTCAATCTACCACTGTAGAAGCCAAGGCAGAGCCAACACAGTGCACCACTCCATCGAGTCCAACACCATTTGTTGATGCAAGCGCTGCTTCTATGCCAACAACACCACGCAGCCCGCAATGGAATTTCCGTCTCCAGTTGCCACAGCGAACCCAGCCAGAGAGCATATTTCATACCGGTTCAGAGTTCACGACTGCTCAAACGCTCGAGGAGCTTTACGAGCGCATTCATACCTGCACCAATTGTCCACTCGGAGACACACGAACCAAGTTTGTGTTTGGTAACGGCAATCCGTGTGCGGATATCGTGTTCATCGGTGAAGCACCTGGAGCTGACGAAGATCTCCAGGGCGAACCATTTGTTGGGCGTGCTGGGCAACTACTCACAAAAATTTTAGCAGCGATTGACCTTGCGCGAGAGGATGTGTACATCTGCAACATCCTCAAATGCCGCCCGCCAGGAAATCGAAGACCGCTACCGACAGAAGTTGAGCAATGCGTGCCATACCTCTAAGCAACTTGAGCTTATCAATCCACCGTTTGTGGTTGCACTCGGATTGACTGCTGCCGAGACACTGCTTCATCGTAAGCTCAGAATGCACGAGGCGCGAGGACGCTGGTACGATTTCTACGGCGCT
>JBBIUD010000145.1:0-4850 GCA_037440485.1 Chlorobiota bacterium | reverse complement strand
CTCTGCCACCGTGCTGCCACCGGCTCGGCAGAGAACCAGCTCCGCTGCAGCGTATGCAGTCGCCATGTCCTCGATAAACGGCACCGCCACCACACCCGCCGGTAGCGACGCGGGTATTTCGTCGGTGCGACCTGTTTGCCAGAGCACTTGCCATCCCAGCGCGACAATCTGATCGGCGTAACGCGCAATCGCCCGGTTGATCGAACGCGCCCCCAGCGAACCACCCATGACCAGCAGAACAGGGCGATCTCGCTCGAAGCCGAACCGCTGGCGAGCATCCCCGCTCTCCGGCAGCGAGCCAAGCTCGGCGCGCACCGGTGTGCCCGTGACGATCACACGGTGCTGCGAGCGAAAATACTGGCGACACTCGGGAAAGCTAACTAGTATTCGTTCCGCCCAGTCCGACAGCAACCGATTGACCTTGCCGGGTGCCGCGTTGATTTCAACCAGCACGATGGGCACGCGGTACATCCGCGCAACGATGGCAACCGGTACGCTGAGGTACGTTCCCGCCAGCACCGCCAGTCTGGGTTTGCTCCGGCGCACCGCCTTCCAGACGCGCAAGAGCGAGACGGGCAATCGCCAGAGCATCGAGTAGGTTCGTGCCGAGCGCAGCCCATAGTACCCACGCATCGGCACCGCAACGAAGCGATACCCCCGTTCGGGTATGAACCGTCCCTCGATTCGATCCGGATTGCCAACAAAGGTAGCCTCCACCACAACGCGATCGTTAAGCATCGTGCGAAGTTGTTCGATGATTGCCACCACCGGGAAAAGATCGCCGCCCGTCCCGCCGGCTGCGACAAGGAGCGAAAGTGGGGATAATTTCTGCATTTTTGCTACTGGGTGGTTAAACCTGCTCGTGATTGTCCTGCGTTGTGGTGCACAAAAGTATTGCGACTGCAGCCACAGAGACGACGCATCGCGAGCGGTGCACCACCATTGTTCAACGACCCGATGGAGCACCGATGGTTGCACGTGTCCTGTTGCTGGGGCTGGGATTGTTTTTGATGCCACTGTTCGGACAGCAGGCAGCAATTCGCGCAAAAATTTTAGCCGTTGCCGAAGGGCACGCTGAGGACGTTCGTCGTCAATTACCTTCGTTGCTGAAGGAATACCCGAACGACCCTGGTGTGCTGTTTCTTGCAGCGATCCTCGAACGCGATGGAAGAAAAGCGCTGGAAACCTACCACCGTATCGTCCGCGATTATCCAACCTCCGAGTGGGCAGATGATGCGCAGTGGCGAATCGTTCAGTACTATGCTCTGCTACGCGATACGCTTGCGGCTCGGCAGGCGCTGGAGGAGTATCAGCAGCGCTTTCCGCTGTCGGAATTTTTGATTCATGCCCAGAACATCGTCCAGTCAACCGTTGGCATCGAGCAGGAATCACCGCAGCGCGCAGCATCAGCAACGACGGCTGCACCCCAGCGCGGCGCAACTGCGGTCGCTCAACGCTTCACCCTCCAGATTGGCGCCTACTCGACCAAAGAAGTTGCCGAGCAAGAAGCCGCAAAGTACCGTGCCCAACGTTTGCGCGTCGAGGTCATCGAAAAAGCACCCTCGCTATTTGCGGTCACCATCGGCGACTATAGCTCGCGTGAGGCTGCTGACAAAGCCCGTCCGCTGGTCGAGCAACAATGCCAGTGCACACCCTTCATCATTCCGAAACCAACGGCGGCATCCGGAGGGAAACAGTCCGCCAAATGATGCAGCACCTTGTTCGGCTTTGCACTGCCGGGTGTGCGCTGCTCGTGCTGACAGCCCAGGCACAAATCGATACCACACGCGGCACGGTCGGCAGCCAGCTTTGCTTCCACCTTGCGATTAGCAGCGACACCTTGCACGCCTGCGCATTCCGCGGAGTGCTTTGGCTCAGTAACCCGACGGTTTGGTATCCCACGACAGCTCAGTTCGGTAACAGCCGTGCCGTCCTGCAGCGCATCAGCGATACACTCTGGTTGGTTGAATCCGATACGCTCGGCGAAAACCGGCTCGATCTGTGCGGATTGGTCCTGGCTGCGTCCGATTCGCTGTGCGTTGTAGTGCTTGATTCTGTAACGGTGTGTTCAATTCCACAACCGCAGCAACGTCACGTCCTGGTCGTCTCCTCGATTGGTCCACCATTGCCGTATGTGCGGTTTGCACGGATGGAAGGACCCTATCCTATGCCAGTTCAGCGGCGATCGGGTTTTGTGGTTTATGTCGGTTTGGACGCTTCCTCTCTGGTCAGGCTGCAGCTATACGACCTTCTTGGGCGTCAAGTGCTGGAGTATAGCGCACCGCTCGATCGCGGCTCGCATCGGATTGACCTTGTTCTCCCCGATGGCACCGCTCCGGGGCTGTACCTGCTCCAGATGAGCAGCACAACCGGCTCGGCACACGCTCTGGTCATCGTTGAATAGTCCCGAATCGGACTGGAGGAAGGAAGCTGGATTCGAGCTACACTGCGTAAGCACTTCTAAAGCTGCTCTACACAAAAGCCCGTACGCCGAGCATTACTGCGCTGGTACGAGCAATCCACTTGGCGTCCGCTCGACTTCGATCGCTTCGACGGGCGTTGCTTCCGAGTCAATCAAAATTGGTCGAGTGCGCTTGATTTTTTCCTGAATGGTCATCAGGGCTTTGATGAGTGCTTCCGGACGCGGCGGGCAACCGGAGACGTACACATCCACGGGCAAAAACTGATCAATCCCCTGCACGACCGAGTAGCTGCGGAACATTCCACCGCTGGATGCACACACACCCATCGAAATCACCCACTTTGGATCGGGCATTTGGTCGTAAATCTTGCGGACAACCCACGCCATTTTGTAGGTCACCGTTCCGGCAACGATGAGCAGGTCGGATTGCCGCGGCGTAAAGCCCATTTTTTCGGATCCAAAGCGGGCAACATCGAAGCGCGAGGCAGCAAACGCCATCATCTCGATGCCGCAGCATGAAATGCCAAGCGGCATGGGCCATAGCGAATTCGCTTGCGCCCAGTTGATGGCTGCTTCAACGGTTGTCGTCAGAAAGCCGCCATTGGCGACAGGATTGATCACTCCCATGACAGTGCTCCTTTTTTGACGATGTACACATAACCAGCAAACAGCAGAACCATGAACAGCACCATGGCGATAAACCCGACAGCGCCGAGCTCGCGGACCTGCACTGCCCATGGGTACATGAACACGATTTCGATGTCGAAGAGGATAAAGAGCATCGCCACCATGTAGAACTTGACCGAGAACCGTTCGCGTGCCGAGCGGAGAGGTTCCATGCCCGACTCGTAGGTGGAATTTTTCTCTTTGCTGGCGCGGCGCGGACCGATGTATTCGGCAACGAGTACATTGACGATGCCGAAGACAATGCCCAGCGCCATCATCACCAGCACGGGAACGTATTGCTCAAGCATAAGCGACAAGCTGCAGTGGAACCAGTGCAAATCTACTGCACGCGCGACGCTATCTTTGCGCCGGCATTGCAGGAGCATTGACGAATGACGCGAATTTCTGGCGTAGTCAGTCGGTTCGGCAACTCGATTTTTTCGGAAATGTCGGCGCTGGCGCGCTCGGTTGGAGCAATCAATCTCGGTCAAGGCTTTCCCGATTTTGATCCGCCACAGGCGCTGATTGCCGCAGCATGCCGCGCCATCGAAGAAGGGCACAACCAGTACGCAGTCTCGCGCGGCGAACCGGTCTTGCGCCAGGCTATTGCTGAGCACGCTGCCCAATGGTATCACCAGTCCATTGACCCCGACACAAACATTTGCGTCACGTGCGGCGCTAGCGAGGCGCTTTGGTGTGCGCTCCGAGCAATCGCAGAACCCGGCGACGAGGTGATCGTGCTGGAGCCAACCTTTGACGTGTACACCCCCGATGTGCTCATGGTCGGTGCGTATCCTCGCCCCGTTGTTCTGGAACCACCAGACTTTCGGATTGATCCGGATCGGCTCCGAGCTGCCATCACGAACCGAACACGCGCGATCATCATCAACACACCCCACAACCCCACCGGACGCGTCTTCAGCTACCAGGAGCTGGCAGCAGTCGCCCAGCTCTGCATCGAGGCAGATTTGATCGCAATCTGCGACGAAGTCTATGAGCACATTGTCTTCGAACCGCACCAGCATATACGCCTTGCAACATTGGAGGGAATGTGGGAACGCACGATCACCATTTCCAGCGGAGCGAAGACCTTTTCTGCAACCGGCTGGAAATGCGGATGGGCAATCGGACCCGAACCGCTGGTGGGTGCAATCAGCCGCGTCCATCAATTCACAACGTTTGCCAGCGCTACCCCCTTCCACTACGCTATCGCCGAGGGCTTGCGACTGCCGACAAGCTTTTTCGACCAGTTGCGCGCCGACTATACCCAGCGACGAGCACATCTGCTTTCGGCGCTCGCCCAAACACCGCTGCGCGTTATCGAGCCACAGGGTGCGTACTACATCGTTGCCGACATTAGCCCGATTGCCAATGATTCGAGTGGCTACCAGTGGTGCCGGTGGCTTGCCCAGACGATTGGCGTTGCAGCCATACCGCTGGAAGTGTTTTATCTCGATCCTGCCTGTGGACGAACACTGGTGCGGTTTGCCTTCTGCAAACGGATCGAGACGCTCGAGGCAGCAGCAGAGCGGCTGGTTGAACTGGTAGCGGCTGTGCAGCGATGAATCCGCACTTGCCCGGAAGCTGGACGCACCGCGACGTCGTTGCGCTGAGCCTTCTGCGCGGCGTTCAGAGCGTGGATGTGCGCGCCGCCGTCGCTGGCGCCGACGTGCACGAGATCGTTCGCGAGGATCGGGCCGATGCGGCGCGGGTCCTCGTGTCCCATGCGCTCGGCCAGGAAGTGGACGCCCAGATCTTCTTC
>JBBIUD010000144.1:0-4882 GCA_037440485.1 Chlorobiota bacterium | reverse complement strand
CGCTGATTCTTGCGGCAATGGCGGTTGGGACTGTTGCCGGGTGGGTCAGTGCCCGCCGCGTCCCGATGACCGCAATGCCGCAAATGGTCTCACTCTTCAATGGTATGGGAGGCGGCTGTGCGGCTGCGATCGCCATGCTCGAAATGGTTCATGCTGCCGATGGAGGAACAGCGCTGACACCGGCTGCATCCAGCATGATTGCTGCCAGCGCAATCATCGGTAGCATCTCGCTGAGCGGCTCCCTGATTGCCTTTGCAAAGCTGCAAGGTCTCATCGAGCGCTCCTTCCGCTTCCGCGGTCAAAACATCGTCAACAGTTCCGTGCTGCTGCTGGCAGTGGTGCTCGGCGTTACGATCGTCGCACAAGGGAGCAGCGATACCATCCTCTTCGGCAGCATGATTGCCGCCGCTTTGGTCTATGGGGTTGCCTTTGTCATGCCGATTGGCGGAGCCGACATGCCGGTTGTGATTTCTTTCCTGAACTCATGCACAGGGGTCGCTGCTGCATTCGGCGGACTGTTTTATGGCAACCACGTGATGCTCACCGGTGGGATCGTGGTCGGTGCAGCGGGGATGCTGCTGACATTGCTCATGGCGCGGGCAATGAATCGTTCAGTTCTGAACGTGCTCTTTTCACACTTTGGCGAAACAGCTGCGGCAACAGGAACAGCAGCACAACGCACCATGCGCAGCATTACCCCCGATGATGCTGCCGTCATGCTTCGCTATGCACGCGACGTGGTCATTGTCCCCGGCTACGGTCTGGCAGTCGCTCAAGGGCAACACGCACTGGTCAAACTCAGCGCAGAGCTGGAGCGGAGCGGTGTTCGCGTTCGCTACGCAATCCATCCTGTCGCCGGTCGCATGCCTGGTCATATGAACGTGCTCCTTGCAGAAGCGAACGTTCCCTATGAACAACTGGTCGAAATGGAGCAAATCAACCCCGACATGCCGCAAGTGGACGTTGTGCTCGTCGTCGGTGCAAACGACGTAGTCAACCCTGCTGCACGCACCGATCCATCCAGCCCGCTGTGGGGGATGCCGATCATTGATGCCGACCGCGCCCGCAACGTCATCGTCATCAAACGGAGCATGAATCCCGGTTATGCCGGCGTGGACAATGCGCTGTTTTATCTGCCGAACACCTCGATGCTGTTTGGTGACGCGAAAGCAATGCTGGAAACCGTTCTCGATCGAATCAAACAACTCTAATCGGTCAAGCATGAACACGCAACGTGGCTTGCTCTCCATCGCGATAGCTCTGGTCGTCGCCAGTATTGTTGCAGCTTGGGCAATTACCCACCGGAACGCACGGCTCGATAGCGTTTCTGTGGTAGGACTTGGGCAGCGAGACTTTGAGGCAGATTTGATTGTCTGGCAGGGCGAATTCTCGCGCGAGAGCAAAAACCTGCAAGAAGCCTACGCATTGCTCCAGCGCGATCGCTCCGCAACCGAACAATTCCTGCGCTCGAAAGGGATTCGCTCCGGCGAGATGCAGTTTTCTGCGGTCTCGATTGTGCGACTCTACACAACTAACTACGACGACATGGGGCGCATTCGCGAGCAGCAGTTTGCTGGGTATCGACTGACACAAACGGTGCGTATCGAGTCGCGGGACCTCGATCGCGTTGAAGGAATTTCGCGCGACATTGCAGAGTTGATCAGCCGTGGTGTTGAGTTCAACTCTGGCGCACCGCAGTACTTCTACACTAAACTCGACTCACTCAAGATCGCGCTGATTGCAGCAGCAACCCAGGATGCCCGCCGCCGCGCTGAAACAATAGCCGAGCACGCCGGCACATCGCTTGGCGGAGTGCAGTCAGCCGCGTTGGGGGTCTTTCAAATCACCGAACGCAATTCCTCTGAAGAACTCGACTGGGGTGGAACGTTCAACACCACTGCACGCCAGAAAACCGCGCGTGTGACCGTCCGCCTGCGCTACCGCCTCTAATGCCGAAGCGACGCTAATTTTGCCGACCACTCCACGACAGTGCGACGATGATTCTTTCGGACACAGAAATTTTGCACCACATCGAACGCGGTACGATTGTCATCGAACCGTTTCGGCGGGAATGCCTTGGCACCAACAGCTACGACGTCCATTTAGGCAAGACGCTGGCAGTGTACGTTGATCCCATCCTGGATGCACGCCAGCACAATCGCGTTACCTACATCGAAATCCCTGACGATGGCTACATCTTGGAACCCAACCGCTTCTATTTGGGCGTGACCGAAGAATACACCGAAACACATCAGCACGTCCCGTTTTTGGAGGGGAAATCCTCGGTCGGTCGTTTGGGCATTGACATTCACGCAACCGCCGGCAAAGGCGACGTAGGATTTTGCAATCATTGGACGCTGGAAATTTCCGTCAAGCAACCAGTCCGCGTTTATGCCGGCATGCCGATAGGGCAGCTCATCTACTTCGAGGTGCGCGGTGCAATTGCCACGCCCTACCATCGCAAAGAGAGCGCCAAATACAGCCAGCGAACAGCGCTGCCGGTCGAATCCATGATGTGGCGGAATTTCCGCCCCGAGAGCGCATGAGATGGCTTGCTGTGGCGCTGGTGTTGCTTGC
The DNA here is from genome assembly GCA_037440485.1 of Chlorobiota bacterium. Taxonomy (GTDB): domain Bacteria; phylum Bacteroidota; class Ignavibacteria; order Kapaibacteriales; family NICIL-2; genus NICIL-2. The sequence continues at coordinate 2,305 of JBBIUD010000144.1, read as the reverse complement.
CGCGTGTGCGGTTCCGCCTCCACCACCGACTGAGCAACTCGATATGGTCATCACCGCACACACCATTGACAGCGACGATGAGTTGAGCAGTCCGTCCGGCGACCTTGCACTGCCCTTACCGTCGGGCTGGACACTGCTGTTGCCCTCGCGCGACCTGGCTGAAGGGACCATCGGGCTGGCACTCAATCCGGACATCACGATGGCAGCCGTGCTCCAGTCCATTCCCCCGAGTGAGGCGCTGGTGGCTGCACTCGAGCGGCGCGACTACCGCGCTTTAGCTCGCGCGTGCTTCGAACGCCGGCTACTGCGCACCGGCAATACGATTCGCTTGCTGAGTAACTTCGGTGTCATTGGTCGAGATTCTGCCCGATTCGGCAGCTACGAATTTGTTGAGCACAGCACCGACACAGCAACCATTCGCCGCACACGCGTTGCAGTCGTGCCAACGCCAAGCGGTGCGGTTTATGAAGTGGCGCTCTCGCCGATTAGCCTATCGCTCGACCGTGCTCCCGAGGAGCGGCAGCTCGATAGTACCTTCCGCTTCATACTGGCAATTCTCCGCATGCCATGACGCACGCTCGCCGGTACCGTTGGTGGGAATTTGCAGTGCGAGCGCTCGGTATCGTCGCTGCAACGGTGTGGTATGGAACGCTCTTTTTGGTGCGACGCTGGACCGGAGCACCTGCTCAGTTGACCTACACCATCTTTCCGCGGTGGGCGCGTGCTGTTTTGCGCATCGCTGGTGTGCGCGTTGCCATCAGCGGCACCGAGCACGTTCCGACAACCGAGCCTGTGGTGCTGGTAGCGAACCACTGCTCTTTGTTCGATATTCCTGTGCTGATGGTAGCATCGCCGATACCAGTGCGAATTCTCTACAAACGCGAGCTGGAGCGGGTGCCATTTTTGGGCTGGGCACTGCGCTGCTCCACGTTTATCCCCATCGAGCGCGAGCGGGCGCAGACAGCAGGGAGAACCGTCCAACGCACAATCGCATCGCTTCAAGAGGACGCCGCTGCACTGCTTGTGTTCCCCGAGGGCACGCGCTCTCGAGATGGCAGACTGGGTCCGTTCCGACGTGGTGCGTTTACGATCGCATTTGCAACGGGGCGACCGCTTGTCCCAGTTGCCCTTATCGGCACCGGAAGCATACTTCCACCAACGACGCTGCGATTCAACGGTGGAACTGTTGCGGTAACGTTTCTCCCACCTGCTGCACCGCCTGCGGTAGCATCGCGTGCTGACCAACGGCAGTGGATCGAACAGTTCCGACTGCAGCTCCTGGACGCACTGGGGCAAAACGACGAAGCACACTTCATCGGCTGATAACACTGCCATAACGTTCTGCTCTCAATTTCGCAAGTGTTGACTCGAACGGCGTGTATTTTTGCGGCGCCTTTCACAGACGCGACCGCAACCGCCACGACCACTGGCATCTGATTACTCTCTCCCCACACAGTTCGAGCCAGAGCGACTGCATCCACGCGGTGCCGTCGAATGATGTTTCACCATTTCCTGTTTTGTGTATGCGTATTGCGCTGCATTGGATTGTTGCTTGTGCTGTCGCTATTAGCATGGCACGCGCCCAGGGCGTTACCACAGCGACGCTCTACGGCAAGGTTCGATCAACAAGTGGAGAGCCGCTTGTCGGTGCAACCGTTGTCGCTAAGCACGAACCCTCGGGCACTGTTTACGGTGCCACGACTCGTTCCACCGGCGAATACACCATTCCCGGCATGCGTGTTGGCGGTCCCTATACAATTCGCGTCTCGTTGGTGGGCTATCAAAAGCAGGAGCGGAGCGGCATCTACCTCCAACTGTCGCAAAGCGTGCGGCAGGATTTTGTGCTGACTGCCCAGGATGTTCAAGCTCGAGACGTCGTCGTGGTTGCAGAGCAAAGCCCGCTGCTGAACGCTTCTCGCACAGGTGCAGCCACCTCGATTGATCAGCGCACGACCATTACTCTGCCGACCATTACGCGCCGCATCGAGGATATCACGCGGCTCACACCGCAGATGGGTTCGGGCATGAGCATTGCCGGACAGGATAACCGCCTCAACAACATCACCATTGACGGTGCATACTTCAACAACTCCTTCGGTCTTGCCGGACAACCTGGCGATCGGACAGGTGTTGCACCGATCTCGCTGGACGCAATCGAGCAATTGCAAATCAACATCGCACCCTACGATGTTCGCCAGGGAAACTTTGTCGGTGCTGGCGTCAACACCGTCACACGCAGCGGCACCAACCAGTGGGTGGGTTCGCTCTACTACTTTTTCCGCAACCAAGATTTCGTCGGTACACA
>JBBIUD010000143.1:0-4886 GCA_037440485.1 Chlorobiota bacterium | reverse complement strand
CAATACGGCTGTAAACTTGGCGAATGCAACGCCGACAGCAGCAATCGAGCCAGTCTGGATCACCAGAAAAAACGTCCATCCGTAGAGAAACGCAACCAAGGGATTATACGCCTCACGGAGGTACACATACTGCCCGCCGGCTTGGGGGAACATACCAGCAAGTTCGCCATAACTGAGTGCGCCAATGAGCGTGATGACACCGGTGAGAAGCCACACAACAAGTAGCCATCCTGCAGACCCGACGTTTCGAGCAATATCAGCGCTGACGATAAAAATCCCAGAGCCGATCATGATACCCGCAACAACCATGGTTGCATCGAGCAGCGTAATCGAACGCCGGAATTCTCCGCGGGGTGTTGGTTCCATTGCTTTTCTCCCGTGTCACGATTGTTGCAGTACTTCTTTACGGAGCAAACTCCGCTGCGCACCATAGCCAAAATAAATGAGCAAACCGGCCGCCATCCACAAAACCAGCCGCAGCCAGGTATCCCATGGCAGGCCGTACATCATGAACGCACACGTCAAAATTCCCATCACCGGTACAAATGGCACCCACGGTGTCCGAAACGCGCGCGGTGCATTGGGCTGCGTATAACGCAGAATGAGCACACCCAGACTCACAAGAATAAACGCAAACAGCGTCCCAATACTTGTCATCTCACCAACAATCGTGATCGGCAAAAAGCCAGCTAAGCTCCCAACAAACACTGCAAACAGTGCGTTTGATTTCCACGGTGTGCGAAAGCGCGGGTGAATGTCTGAAAACACCTTAGGAAGCAGACCATCTTTCGAGATGGAGTAGAACACACGCGACTGCCCCATGAGCATGACCAAAATCACCGACGTAAAGCCCGCTAAAATTGCAATGATAATCGCTTGCTGCAACCACAAATACGGCGTTTTGGCAATTGCTCGTGCTACTGGTGCAGCTTCGCCTGCAAACATCTTGTAGTTTTCTAGTCCTGTCATTACGTGCGCAAAGAGCACATACAGCACCGTGCATATCACCAACGACCCGATGATACCGATGGGCATATCTTTCTGCGGGTTGCGTGCCTCTTGCGCTGCAGTCGAGACAGCATCAAAACCAATAAAGGCAAAAAACACAATCGCAGCACCCGTCAGTATTCCAGACCATCCGAACTGACCAAAGACACCGGTATTCGGTGGAATGTACGGCACGTAGTTGGCAGGATCAATGTATTGCCAGCCCAGGACAATGAATGTTATTACCACTCCGACCTTGAGTGTAACGATCAATGCGTTGAACGTTGCCGACTCGCGTGTCCCCCGCATGAGCAGAAGCGAGATAATCACAATGATGAGCACTGCCGGTAAATTGACGACACCGTGAACGATTGTTCCATCCGGCATCGTTTGATGCTCAAATGGCGACATCATCACAACCGCGGGCAAATGCACGTGGAAGCTTTCCAACAGCTTTGAAAAGTAGCGCGACCAACTGACAGCAACCGTTGCAGCGCCGACGGCGTATTCCAGTACCAGGTCCCACCCAATGATCCATGCCACCAATTCTCCCATCGTTGCATACGCATAAGTGTAGGCACTGCCAGCGATCGGGATCATTGAAGCAAATTCAGCATAGCACAAGGCAGCAAATGCACACCCGATGCCAGCAAGGACGTACGATAGCGTCACCGCCGGTCCAGCATGGTGCGCGGCTGCAATGCCCGTCAATGAAAACAAGCCAGCACCAATTATAGCGCCAATACCAAGTAACACAAGGTTGAATGCACCGAGTGTTCGCTTGAGGGTGTGGACTTCGCCGATTCCTGCTGCTTCCTGTTGAAGCTTCTCAATAGACTTGGTCAGAAAAAACGGGTTGGGCATATTGCCTCCGCTCACGAAGTGATTGAACAATTCTATTTACGTCGAGTTGATTGCTTGCGTCGCGGCAGTGCAGGAGTAGCCTGCGCTAAACAATCTTCGAGCGATGCGTTTTGATAGTCGAATCCATCGGGAAGCCAGTAGCGTTTTTTACCGATCTGAAGATAAGGCTTTGTTTTACCTTGCAGAACGACTGCCTCGGGGTTTTCCTCGAAGCGACGAAGTACCTGCTGCTCGCGTTGCTGTCGCTTCTGTTCCAGCAACGAAAGCGCTTCTTCGATTGTAAGCGTCTCAATGCTTGTCTTTGGTATGGAAACGTAATCGTCTCCAACGCGGACGTATGGACCATATCGCCCAATACCAACAGAAACTTCGCGACCATCATCGGTCGTGCCGAGTGCACGCGGCTGATTTCGCTGCAGTCGTTCGGCTCGTTCGTGTTGGGCTTGCTCCAAAAGCGAAACTGCTGTTTCGAGTGTTACCGTGGCAGGATCAAGATCGGTAGGAAGGTTTGCATAGCGGCGGTCGTCGGGATTTGTTGTTGAGCGCCACTCGATGTACGCACCACGTCCGAGTGCAACACTAACGGTGCCACCATCGTGTTCGCCGAGCACTCTCGGAAACTGAAGGTAACGCAATGCGTCGTCGAGAGTGAGCCGATCGAACAAAACTCCATCGGGGACGGAGGCAAAACGATCGCCACGCTTGATGTAAAGCTGCTGCGTCCGACTGCTAATGCCTACTATCACCTCTTCTCCTGTGTTTGGATCAGTGCCGAGGACACGCCGTCCTACCTTCTGTGCCGTCTGTAGGACTTGCTCAACCTTGGCGTGGAATGGTTTGTAAAAGCCGTCGAGCATCCGTTGCCATTCGAGCTCACCTCGCGCAATTTGATCGAACTGGTCCTCCACTGATGCGGTGAATTGATAGTCGAGCACGTCTGGAAAATGCGACATCAAAAAGTCTGTTACAATCGTTCCAACAGGCGTCGGAAAGAGTTTATTCCGCTCGCTGCCGACTGTTTCGGTATCGGTAGCTTCGGTGATGGTCTCATTTTCTAGCGTGATCACGTGCACATTGCGCGGCACACCCTCTTTACTTTTTCGCTCCACATACCCGCGCTCCTGTATCCGAGCTACAATTGTTGCATAGGTTGAGGGACGACCGATGCCGAGTTCTTCTAACCGGCGCACAAGTGTGGCTTCGGTGTACCGAGCAGGTGGACGGGAAAAAGTTTGCCGTGCCTGGATTTGCTCAACACGGAGCCGTTGCCCAACGGTGAGCTGGGGTAGCACAACGGATTCCGAATCGGCAGCATCGGTTTCCTCATCGCGCTCATCTGCATCAAGGCGGAGAAAACCATCGAAAACAATCACTTCCCCTTCAGCGACAAATCGTGCATCGGATGTTGATGGTTGAATGGTTGCAATTGTCCGTTCCAACTGTGCATCGCTCATCTGCGACGCTACAGCACGCTTCCAGATCAGATCATAGAGTCGCTGAGCTTGTGCATCGCTCGTTTCAATCTGGCGTCGCGTAAAGTCGGTTGGGCGAATTGCCTCGTGTGCTTCTTGAGCATTGGCGACTTTGGTTTGATATTGCCGGCGTTGGTGATAATCGCGACCATATTGCGTTGTAATGAGCGCTGCGGCAGCATCGAGTGCTTCATCACTAAAGGTGACCGAATCAGTTCGCATGTATGTGATGTAACCAGATTCATAGAGTTGCTGCGCAAGCCGCATTGTCCGAGTAATGGGCAAGCCAAGACGGCGTGATGCCTCCTGTTGAAGGGTGGATGTTGTAAACGGAGGTGGTGGAGATTTTTTCCCGGGTTTCGTTTCGATCGTCTCAACAGTAAACGTTGCCTGGCGCAATTGCTCAAGCAGTGAGCGGACCTGCACACCATCAGCCAGCCGCTCAGACAGTTCAGCGCGGACAAGTTCGCCGCTATCGGTTCGGAAACGACCGCGAACACGATAGCTGACCGTTGGCACAAAGGCTTCGATCTCACGCTCGCGCTCTACGATGAGCCGCACAGCTACCGATTGTACACGCCCGGCAGACATTGCTCCACGAACCTTTTGCCAGAGAATCGGCGACAGCTCGTAGCCAACCAGACGATCGAGAATCCGACGGGCTTGCTGCGCGTTGACTAGGTTGTAGTCAATGCCGCGGGGTGTTCGTAAGGCGCGTTCGATTGCACTGCGCGTGATTTCGTGGAAAACAATCCGCCGCGTTTTGGCTGGATCAAGTTCTAATGCCTCCGATAAGTGCCAGGCAATAGACTCACCTTCGCGGTCTTCGTCGGTTGCAAGCCAGACCGTCTCGGCTTGCTTGGCAAGGCGACGCAAACGCTCGACAATATTTTCCTTGCCGGGGACGATAACGTACCGGGGCTGGTACCCATGGTCAACATCAACGGCCAGATCGTTCTTTTCGGGTAAGTCGCGGATATGCCCCTGCGACGATTCGACGGTGTAGTCTCCTTTCAAAAAGCGAGTGATCGTTTTGGCTTTCGTTGGAGATTCAACGATAACAAGGTCACGCACCGACATAGGCTGTTATGTTTCGTGCTCAGTTGTGGATGATACATTGTTGCGGCGCTGGCACTGTTGGCTATTGCCACATGAAGCAAAAATCTGCAGTGAATGACTCACCGCACGCAAACCAAACCGGCGAGCAATCTCGTCTTGCAGCGAAAGCAGAGCGCCCTCTTGAAACTCGATCATGTAGCCGCAATCACGGCATATAAGGTGATCGTGATTGGGCTTTCGTGCCGCCAGTTCATAGGTAGCGCTGTCGCCTTGAAACCGATGTTTGACAACGATATTGCACCGCGTTAGCAAGTCGAGCGTCGAGTACACAGTTGCCCGCGAAATTTTATCGCCATTGGTGTTCATGTACACGTAAAGTTCATCGGCTGTAAAATGGCGATCCAGTTCTGCTGCACGCTCCAACACCCGAAAGCGCTCCTGAGTGTTGCGGTACATTTTGTTGCGCAAGAACTGGCGGAATTGCTCGCGAAGCTGCTCTATGTC
>JBBIUD010000142.1:0-4886 GCA_037440485.1 Chlorobiota bacterium | reverse complement strand
CCTCCCAACCGTTTTGCGCGTGCATTTTCATCCCGAGCGGTTGACTGTGACGTCGTTCACCGCACTGGTCGAGCAGTGCCGCTCGATTTCCGAGTTTGGAGAGCCACAGTATTCATTGGCAAAAGCAACCATGCTATTCCAACGACAGCAAGAGCTAAGCTGGATACAAGTCGCGATCGCCAGTGTCTGGCTGATCATTACTCTGCTGAGCAGTTGGCTTCATCTTCGGGTAGTTCTTCCGCTCGATATACGTAGCCGACACACCCTTGAGCTGCTGAGCGCACCGGGTGGACTATCGCGTCGTGTGCGAATGTTCTACGCATGTGCATCCACGGTACTGGGGATTGCCATTGCACTCGTGATCAGTGTTGCTGTACTGATACTTCTACCCCAGACTCTACCGGTGGAACATGGATTTTACGCTATAGGCAGCGCAGTCGCCGGATTAACCGTGCTTGTCATGCTGGCGATGAGCGGGCTATGAGATTACGCCAATTGCGTGTGCGACGGCTACACAGCGACTAACGCTTTTGCTCCTGCTGCTTCTGAGATGCCGAAGCATAGAGTGCTTGCTTGACAGCCTGAAAGCGCTCTGCTGCTGAGCCGGGAATGCTGGCGCGTTGGAAGAGCATCATGAAGTTGTTTGCCGTCAGCAGGTTCATTTCAATCGTCACCTGGTCGGATTCTGTTTTCTTGGCTTTCTGAGCTTCTTGCGCTGCTTTCACGAACACATTTTTGACATCGAGGAACGCTTCGACCTCGCTGCCCTTGATTTCAACTGTATTGAGCACATTGATTGCAAAGAGTACATCACCCAACGTCATCGTTGGCTTGAGAATGGTGTTTTGCGGGGATGATTGGTCCGATTGCGCTTGTTGCTGAGCAAATGCACCAACCGCTACTGCAGCTGCAACAACGACACACACAAAAACAAAGCTGAGAGTGCGCATAGAGAAGTACACAAGATGGTGAAACAAGTATTGTCGGTGAGCTTACTGTTCGCTCAACAATGAATCCAACGGTACTGTACACGACAGACGATGCACCAGTGCTGGCGCGCTCAGTGTCGTCATCGTGTAATCGAGTGTCACGACTGGAAGCATCAGCCCTGCGCCTATACCAAAGCCTGTCAGGAATGATGCTGCTTCCGATGACTGCGTTGAGCGAATGGCATTATCGTAGCCAAGCCGTATTTGCACTGCTTTGCCGATGTAGAGTTCGCCGCCGATGGCAAAATTGCGAAGTCGCTCGCCGAACGATTGATTCTGTTCTGCAAGTCGGGTCAAGCTTACATTCAAGAGCAACGGCAATCCTCGCAAACGGTGACTCACACCAAGACGAACATCGGTCGGGAGTGCAGCGTTGGTACCATCCATCGTTGCAAGATTGACTCCTAGGTATCGAACAGATAATCCAACTGCCGTTCGGATCTGCGGAAGCTGATAGAACAAGCCTCCACTGACGACCAGAGCACTGGCTGCACGCCGGTCAATTGTTGTCTGGACGTAGCCGAGCGTCACACCATAGTAGGCGTTAGTGTCCAGCATGTTGGCATAGGAAAGGCTCATTGCAACGTGAGAAGCGCTGAATGACCCTATCGAATTTCCAAGTGCGTCGGTTCTGGTGAACGATCCAAAGCTGGTGTAGGCAACACTGGCACCCCACCATCCCTGACCCATTTTCCCGACTGATGCCGCAACGCCCGAATTGATATCGAGCACATGCTTGGTCACCGTCAGCGAAAGATTATGGACGGGCACAGTAGGGATAGTTGCCGGATTGTACAGTTGCGCCGATGCATCACCGGCGATTGCCACAAATGCACCCGCTAAACCGGCGGCACGTGCGCTTTCGGTGGAGCGAAGGAAATCAAAGGGCGAAAGTGTCTGCGCGCTCAATGTGCACGCCAATACCACAGAAAGTATGCCTATCCAAGCCGAACCTGTCATGCAGCAGCGCGCTGTAAACGTTCGAAAAACCATCGAGGCGGACGAACTGCCCGCCGATCGTGTCGGCGAACAAAACTATGGATTGTGTACCCTTCCGCAATGAGCACTTCCTCTCGCAGAATACGATACTCCAACCGCAGGGTCGCTGCATAGCGCAATTGATAGGTCGTTTCGATCGTCAGCAGGTCATCGTAGTATGCGGGCTGGCGGTAAATAACATGCGCCTCGAGGACCGGAAGCAGATAGCCATTAGCTTCTAACTCAACATAGGGAACACCAGCCTGGCGGAGCAGTTCCGTCCGACCAATCTCAAAGAGCCGGAGATAATGTCCGTTGTACATGTACTCCATGCGATCGGTATCAGCGTAGCGGACGCGGTATGGGTGTTGATGACGGAGCACTGAATTGGTATCGTGGCTGAGCGACAAATCCGCAACGTTCATGTGCAATCACCTATGGGCGAATGGAACGTTCGATCAGAACGAACAAGTCGAGCAATCGCTCTAAGTCCTCGATGGAGTAAAAATCAATTTCGATGGTCCCCGACCCAACCGATGACTTGGTTTTAACCCGCACATTGGTTGCGAAGATTGCACGGAGCTGGCGCTCAATATCACTGAGTGTTGATTGCACCTCGGCAGATTCGGCCGGAGCTGCGGCTTTTTTGACAAGTTGTTTACCGTTATCGTAACGGATTTTTCCCAGCTCAACATCTCGCACCAACGCCTCGGTTGCGCGAACCGATAGATCCTTGGCAATGATGTCAGCCAGAACACGCTCTTGCAAGGACTGATCCTGCAATGCAAGCAGTGCACGCGCATGCCCCATGGTGATTTTCTTGGTTCGCAGCGCTTCCTGAACAGCATCGCTGAGCCGGAGCAACCGCAGGAAGTTTGTCACGGTTGTACGATCTTTTCCCACTTTTGCTGCTACTTCCTCTTGTGTCAGGTGGCATTCCTCGATCAACCGCTGGTAACCGAGAGCCACTTCGATGGGGTTGAGATTTTCGCGCTGAACATTCTCGATAAGCGCTAACTCGAGCATATCGGTATCGCGCTCAACATCAAGGATGTAGGCGGGTATCATCGTTAGCCCTGCTTCGATGGAGGCACGGACGCGACGCTCGCCTGCGATCAATTCATAGCCGTCCTCGACTCGACGCACCGTAATTGGCTGAATGACACCCTTCTCGCGAATGCTACGGGTCAGTTCTTCGAGTGCACCGGCATCGAAATCTTGGCGTGGTTGATAGCGATTGGGGCGCACTTTCGTGATCTCGATCAGTGCTGTTGCACCAGTGATTGAACCATCGTCAACAATGAGCGCACCAGGGTTCTCGATGGGTGGTAATTCGCGGGGTATTAGCGCGCCTAAGCCCTTCCCCAAGCCGATGGGTTTGCTCTTTTTCATGGCTGATGTTTGTTCCGTCATTGTTGGACCTGCGCGGCATAGTGGGACGTACGGTGGAGCTGTGGATTTCGCTCCATGATTTCACGGGCAAGCTCAAGGTAATTCCGTGCTCCTAAGCTGAGTGCATCGTAAAGCAGCACTGGTTTGCCGTGGCTGGGCGCTTCCGACAGCCTTACGTTGCGGCTAATGACGGTCGAACACGCTTTGTCCTGGAAATGCTTGCGGACCTCTTCGACGACCTGATTGGACAACCGCAGACGACTGTCGTACATCGTCAGCAGCACACCTTCGATATCCAACTGCGGATTCAGATGCCGTCGAACAATCGAAATAGTATGCAGCAGTTGCCCCAGCCCTTCCAGTGCGTAGTACTCACACTGGACAGGAATGAGTACAGAGTCGGCCGCTGTCAGAGCGTTCAATGTCAACAAACCAAGCGATGGCGGGCAGTCAATGAGAATGTACGTGTACTTGCGTCGAATATGCTCAAGAGCACTGCGCAGGATATTTTCCCGTCGCGGGAATTCCACCAGCTCGATTTCGGCACCCACAAGGTTGATGTGCGAGGGAACTAACTCTAAAAACGGCATCTCCGTTGGCAGCACAACATCATTCATCGTTGCATTGCCAACTAAGACGTCGTAAATGGTGTGGTCGAGCTGGCGTGTGTCCACTCCTAAACCATTAGATGCATTCGCCTGGGGATCAATGTCAATGAGCAACGTCGGTTGCTCTGCCGCTGCCAGCGATGCAGCCAAATTGACGGCAGTCGTGGTTTTTCCAACGCCGCCTTTTTGATTTGCAATTGTCACAACTTTACCCATCACTACCTCCGCGGTATTGTTCAACCGGTAGTGCATGAAGCCGATAGAGTGTCCATGCAGCGAGAATGATTGAATGTTGTATCTGCCCACGTGCAATAAGGTTGTCAATGGCGTCGAGAGGATAGGTGACCACTTCGATCACTTCGTGTGCGTCGCCTTGCGGAACACCGATTGGCTGGCATTTGTGCCAGACATACGACAGGCATTGTGTGCTCATAAATGCTGGGTTGGGGTGTTGCATTCCGATCAGTGCCAGATCGGCCGGATCGCCTCGATAACCTGTTTCCTCGACGCACTCGCGCATCGCAGCGGCAGCAGGATCTTCGCCACTGCTGACAATACCGCCTGGGAACTCCAGCGTTACAGCGTCAATGCCATGGCGATATTGCCGGACCATGACAACGCGCCCATCATGGGTAATCGGAATGACGTTGACCCATACGGGCGTGTGGAGGACCAAAAACTCTGCATGCTCTTGAGTAATCGGATGCTGCCGTTCGACCCATTCTGCCTCAAAAACACGGAAATGACCAGCACTCCGCCGCTGGATGGTTTTCCAACGAAGAGTTGGGGTCTGCACGGCGACAGCGGTTGGATTCATAGCAGAGTTTGCACCTACATTTGGCAGTTCAAATTTACAGCACCACTTCCACCGCTTCCAAATACACTGCCACGTTGGGGAAAGATTGTCGAAAACTCCGTG
>JBBIUD010000141.1:0-4890 GCA_037440485.1 Chlorobiota bacterium | reverse complement strand
GTACCATGTTCGGTAAATGCTGCCGCGCAGCGTTGTAAAGAGCATCGGATTCCAGATGGTCCGGTGCTGAAATCCGAGCAAGAGCTTGCGCGAGTCCACTCGGTCGGTGGTATCGGTGGTTGCGGGGGGAAGGGTTGCGTAGGTCAGGCTTCGCCAGTTGAGCCAGTTTGCACGATCGTCGGCAGCATACTGTGCGATCATGCTCAGCTCGCTGGCGCTCGTTAGATCGAGCGTGAATTTGCCGAACGTGTACCAGCGCCGAGAGTCGTTGTAGTCGCGGTAGGATTGGTCGTTGCGGTATCCGCCAGCAGCAAGGAGCCGTGCTGCTCCCATCGTTGCTGATGCACTCAGGTCGAACGCCCCCAACCGCGGGGGATCATCTCGATACCGCCAGGTCTCGAACCTCGGCAGTGTCCAGAGTCCCCCAAGCGCACGCACGCGGAGCTCTGGTGTCGGAGCGGGATCGCGCGTGAGCACATTGACCACACCACCGAGCGCACTGGTGCCGTAGAGCGCCGAGCCTGCACCTTTGATGACTTCGATGCGCTCGACGTCGGTAATAGGCAGCGCATCGAAGCTCATGTCGCCGTTGTCGGCAGATAGCGCCGGGAAGTTGTCAATCAACAGCAGAACGCGCGAGCCAAGCCCATACGAAAATCCCGATGATCCACGGATGCTCACCTGCGAACCGGTAACGACAACGCTGGGAACGTAGCGCAGTACTTCATCGAGTCGCGTCATGGCGCGCTCGGCGATTTGCTGAGCGTCAACCAAACTCACGCTCGTTGATACGTCCTGCACCGATTGCACGCGCCGCGCTGCTGAGACAACAACGGCTGTCGAGGTGATACCCTGCTGGTCCAGTTCAATGCGAATGCGGACAGTATCGCCGGACGGGAGGACCAATCGGCGTTCGGCAGGATGGTAACCGACGGCGCTGACAAGAACGTGGACACTGCCGGCGGGCACACGACGAATGACAAACGAACCATCGCGCTGGGATATAGCGCCCAGTGGTAAACCGCTCAGCCGAATACTGGCACCGATGATCGGTTCGCCGCTTTGGCGATCGGTGATCGTTCCCATCAATGTGCCAAACTGAGCGATGAGTGTAACTGTGCTGCAGAGTGCCGCGATCACAAGTCGAAGTGCCATTGCTTACTTGAACGGTTGTGGCGGAGGGTTGCGGAAGTCAATTGTGATGTCAACGTCGGTGCGGTGCTCGCCGCGCATCAGGACGACCGGCTTCGGCGTCCAGAGCGAGTCGTCGCTATAGACGCCAACAACACGCCAGTCGCCGAATACATTGGCTCCGTACTGCTGCGCAACGGCGATATACTCCAGCCGAAGCGGCTCGGGTGTTCCCTCGGTAAATGGAATGGCAATGCTATACCGACTCGAGTCGAGCACCGACGTTTGCGTAAAGTACGCTTGCCCGCCAAGAACAGCAGCAATGATGCTCGAATCCCGTGGGATGGTCCGAAAGGCGACCACACGCAGGTCGTAGAGGCTATCGCGAGGCGGGAGAGTAGTGGTGCCACCGCGAATAGTCAAACGTCCGCTGATGCGTGCCTCCGGTGGGAGAGCCGTTGGGTCTAAGCCACCGTTGCAGTGCAACGACAGCAGTGCAAGTGTGCAGAGGAGTCCAAGCTTACGCAGGGTTTTCATGGGAGCGGCACAGGTGTTTTGCCATAAGCCAATGATCGAAGTTCAGTTCTGAAAAGAGGCGGTTGCGCTCTTCGGTTTCTTCCAGGAATGCGCGGTCGGCTGCGTTTAGTCCGCGTTTGGGTGTGTAGCGTTCGGCAATCTGGCAGAGCCGTTCGAAGTCGGAGTGATGGAAGAAAAAACGCATCTGCGCGTAATCGGGTGCTGAGCCTGTGGTAACTAAAAACTCCCAGTCGCTTGCCTGGAGCAAGAGCAGCTCGCGCAATGCTTGCGCCAGTATTCGATTGAGCGTTCGGCTGCGGTGCTGGTGTTGCGCTAACCGGTCGGCAAGCAGCATCCACTTTCGCTCGGCGCGATAGATGCTTTCCCACATCCAATGCACCGGCTGCTCGATCCAGACGTCGTGATGGTTGCCGCGACCCCACGATCCTTCGGGTAGCTGGACGATCTCCCGGGGATTGTACTGGCGATAGGCAATGTGCGCTGTCTGCGGTCGTGCCAGTGGAGATAGTGCCAGCCCACGCAGCAAGTGGTAGAGAAATAGTGGTCCTTCGAACCACCAATGGCCAAAAAGTTCGGTGTCGAATGGCAGACACAGTACTCCAGCTTTGCCGGTGCTTCGGTGGTATTCAGCCAGCGACCGTTCGATCAGTTGTGTGAAGTGAAATGCGTGGAGCTGCGCGCGCTGCTCTGCCCACTGCGGTACGTAGAGCAGTTTGTAGCGCATGTCGGCTTTGTTGTCAGTCACGCGCCAATACCGCAGTGCTGAGTTGAAATGCTTTTTGTGAAAATCCAGATAGTTCGGATCGCCCGGATAGCCCAGCTCAGCGCTCCAGACTTGCAATGCAATGCGCTGGTCGCGCGTGAAGATGCCGACATTCTCGGCAAGTGTTTCCACGCCCGAAGCTACACGGTACACCTCCAGTGGCGTTCGCGCAAACGGATGCGCTGGTGTTGGTTGCGGCGGGGCATACGTGCCATCCTCCTGGACGATTGCCAGCGGAACAGCACGCCGTAGCAATGGTTCATCGGTGACAAAGTACAGCAACCCTGTGCGCGCAAGCACTTGTTCAACGCCTAAGCGCGGATGCGGGATAGAAAAGTGCTCGACGTTCAAGTACGTTTGCCATGCGTAGGCGGGGCGGTATCCACACTCCGGCAACCAAATGCCGTGCGGATCGGTGCCGAAATGTTTGCGATAATTATCGCGTGCCAGTAACACCTGCAGCGCAACCGAGGCATCACTTCCCAGCAGCGGAAGGTAGCCATGCGTTGCAGCACACGTCATCACTTCGATGGCGCCGTCGTTCTGGAGCCGACGCAGTGCACCGACGATCGAGCTACCGTAGCGCTCCCGAAAATCGTGCAGTCGCTGGTGGTACCACTGCTGCCACATTCGCGCTAAGCGCTGGTAGTGTGGGTTGGGTTCGGTGCGACGAAAAAAACGCTCGTCGTCCTGGGCAAGCTGGGCATGGGCGATGCAATATTTTTCGAACAGTGCTGGAAAATCAGGATGCTCCAACTGTTCGCAGAGCACAGGCGAAATATCCACTGTGATCGGTGCCGATAGTCCCTCGGCACGAAGCTGCTCGAGAACGTTCAGCAGAGGAAGGTAGCATTCTGCAACTGCTTCGCAGAGCCAGTCAGAACCATGCGGCCAGGTGCCGTGGTGGAGTACATACGGCAGGTGCGTATGCAGGATCAACACAACCGACCCTGGCTGCATCGGCAATCATCAGCAGTGTGGCACAACTTGAGCGGCGTTTCTATTGCATCGTGCGGTATGGTGCCCGCCTCTGGCAGAACAAACAGCGTGGCAGCACTACACGCATGCGCTATTGTCGTCAATGCTCAGCACAAAATTATACCGCTGGTTCAATCCAGGTGGAGTATCTTTGCAACGGGTGTCGTCTGTCGGCGCATGCAGCACGCTCTGGTACAGCACGACGCCGCACCACTCTGTGCGACCACTCTTTTCTGCGAATTTCCTCATGGAGCGTTCACGGCAAACGATTCTTGTTATTGACGACGACCGGCTGGTCGGCGAAGCGATCATGCATGCTCTCTCGGAGCGGTACGAGCGAGTGGTCCATCTAAGTGATCCGCAGCGTGCGCTCGAAGAATTCGAGAGTCTGGCTCCCGATGCTGTGTTGCTGGATATCTACCTGGGCAAGTACAACGGCATTGATTTGCTCGAACATCTCCGCCGAGAAGGGATACGGGTGCCAGTCATAGTAATGACAGGGTTTGGAGACATCAAAACCGCTGTTCGAGCGATGAAAGCAGGGGCGGATGAGTTCATTGCCAAGCCCGTTGATCTCGAACAGCTCGAAGTTGTCGTCGAGCGTGTTCTCCAAAACGATGCCATGCGACGCCAGGTTGGGTTGCTCGAAGAAGAGCTGTCGCGGTACACCACCAGCAACATCATTGGCTCGAGCGAAGCACTGCGAAAGGCACTCGAAATTGCCAGCATTGTTGCCAAATCTCCTGACACAACGGCACTGATCCTGGGTGAATCGGGCACAGGGAAAGAAGTCATTGCGCGCTTTATACACCAGCAATCGGCGCGCGCAAAGGGTCCGTTCATCACCGTCAACTGCGGAGCGATACCGCGAGACCTTGCCGAAAGCGAACTGTTCGGCTACGAGCGAGGTGCCTTCACGGGAGCGACCGATAAAGTACGGCAGGGTCGCTTCGAGCAAGCACACCGCGGGACGATTTTGCTCGACGAAGTCGGCGAGCTTAGCCCCGAAATGCAAGTCAAGCTCTTGCGTGTGCTCCAAGAACGGAAGTTCTACCGTCTCGGTGGCACCAAAGAAATCAGCGTTGATGTTCGCGTCATTGCTGCAACCAATCGCGACCTGGAAAAGCTCGTCGAAGAAGGCAAATTCCGGGAGGACCTCTATTACCGGCTCAATGTCGCAACGATCTACCTGCCACCGCTGCGCGAGCGTCGGGAGGATATTCTTCTGCTGGCAACAGCGTTCATCAAGGAGTTCAACGCCAAGTTTGGAAAGTCAATTGAGGGTTTCGAGCCTCAAGCAGCGGAGTTGCTGCAGCAGTATCACTGGAAGGGAAACATCCGCGAGCTTCGGAATGTGATCGAACGGGCAGTACTGCTGGGTAATGGTCCGGTTATCACGCGCGAGCAGTTGAGTTTCCTGCGGACGGATACCGCACCGCCACCGAGCAAGGGTGTGCACGTTCGTCCAACGCTGGCAGCCG
>JBBIUD010000140.1:0-4901 GCA_037440485.1 Chlorobiota bacterium | reverse complement strand
CGGTCAGCTTGTCCCCTGGAGAGAACAGGAGCTATGTTCTGGAAGCATCGCTTGACGCGACATCGGATTTCCACGGTGTTCTCCAGGAAGGAATGGATGGAACATTGACCGTCTTGGTTGAAGAGCGCCCCGTTGCTGCCTATGTGTTAGAAACGCTGCTCCGCCCGTTTCAGGAGTTCATTCGCTGACGTGCTCCGGCTCGGCAGAGATTTTTGCCACCGCTTGCTTCTGCTTGCTATGCTGTAACGATGCAAGAATTGTTACCACTAAAACAATCGTCACAACGATCAGCGAAAAGCCAGTCGAGACATGCACCACGCCGCTGAGGAGCATTTTGCATCCGATAAATGCCAGTATCAACGCCAAGCCATACCGTAGGTACACAAAAAGATTCATGATCCCTGCCAACGCGAAAAACAATGATCGCAGTCCCAAAATGGCAAACGCATTCGAGCTATACACAATGAATGGGTCGTTCGAAATTGCCAGGATTGCTGGAATCGAATCAATTGCAAAAACTAAATCGGTTGCCTCAATCACAAGCAGCACAACAAGCAATGGTGTTGCGATCCATCGCCTCCCGTTGTGTACAAAAAAATGATGGTTGTGGTAATCTGCGCTGACCGGAAACAAGCGTCGCAATGCACGAACGAAAATATTGCGGTCAGGATGAATATCGTGTTCTGCACCAAAACCAACCCGAAGAGCGGTGACGATGAGAAATCCACCGAGGACGTACACGAGCACATGGAAACGGGTGATGAGATTGACGCCAAGTAAAATCAAACCCAGCCGCATGGCTAATGCACCAAAAATTCCCCAGAACAACACGCGATGTTGATACCGGGGCTCAACGCGGAAGTATTGGAAAATGAGCAGAATGACAAAGAGGTTATCCACGCTGAGCGACTTTTCGATAACAAAGCCCGTCAAAAATTCCAGCGCTTTGTTCTCACCAAGCTTTGAAAAATCGTAGTACGCATACAAAAAAATGCAAAAGCCCAGTGCCAGTGCTACCCAAACCCCTGTCCAGACGAGCGATTCACGAACGCTGATAGCATGCGGTCGGCGGTTGAAAAGTGCTAAGTCTATCCACAAAAAAAGCAGGATTGCAGCACTAAACGTTAGCCACAGCCAGAGCGGTTCTGTTTGTACCATGCGGGTTGTGTGCTTCGAGCAGTTTGCGTACGCATCAAATATACAGCGCCCCTGTTGTTGGCTTTCCTAATTTTGTTCGGTTTTTACTGAGCGCCCAGGCAATGCTTGTCCTCAAATTTGGTGGTACATCGGTCGCTGGTGCCGAGCGTATTGCCGCAGTAGCCGAGATTATCGAAGTAGCAGCAACCACATCGTCGCCGATCGTTGTCGTTGTCTCCGCTTTCCGCGGTGTCACTGATACACTGCTGCAGATGGCACGCGTTGCTGCTGCGCAGCAAGACTGGCAGAGCTATTGGCAACAGATTGCTGACCTCCACCGCCAAGCAGCAGCGGAACTATCGCTTCATCCGCTTACGGAACTCGAACAACTACTCGGCGACCTCCACTCTTTTTGCACTGGCATTGCGTTACTCGGTGAGTGCACACCGCGAATGCTCGATCACGTTGCAGCGTATGGTGAATTTCTCAGCTCTGTCTTGATCGAAGCACATCTGCGGCAGCGACGAATGCGTTGTGCGTGGTATGATGCCCGACGCTCGATTATCACCGATGCGTCGTTTACTGCTGCCCGGGTTGATTGGGAACGAACGACTGCAGCAATTCGCCAAACGCTTCGTCCGATGCTTGAGACTGACCGCGTTGTCGTTACGCAAGGATTTATCGCGCAGACCCCCAATGGTATGACAACTACGCTGGGACGGGGTGGCTCGGACTATTCGGCAGCAATCCTGGGTGCAGGTCTTGGTGCTGAGCGCATCGAAATCTGGACAGATGTTTCGGGCATTTTTAGTGCTGATCCGCGAGTGATTCCGGAGGCGCACAGCATACCAGAGATGACGCTGGCCGAGGTTGCAACGCTTGCAGCATACGGTGCACGCGTGTTGCATCCACAGACGATCGAACCTGCAATTGGTGCCAATATTCCTGTCTGTGTGCGTAATACTTTCGAGCCATCGCACCCTGGCACGGCGATTGTCTCTACGTTGAGCACACCTGTTGGTGGAATTCGTGCACTGACGATGCTAGGTGCCTATGCGATTGACGAGCCAGCAACGGAACCAGACCACCCAGTGCTCGCTGCTGCAGAGCTTGTCGGGCACAACTGGCATATCTGCCGCCAGCGTTGTCATCCAAGGGCACGCGCTATTTCGCTCATCTGCTGTGTTGGTGCATACATCCACCACCAGGGCACAGCACTTGAACAAATTGCAACAGCGGCAACCTCACTCGGTATTTCTGCAGAGATAGTGCTCAGCAGTCCTCACTGCATACTCCTTGGCGTTGAATCATCGCACGGATTGCCAATGCTGGAAGCCCTGCACCGTACTATTACCACGACCATGCAAGCCGGGATACTGTCATGATTATCGCAACGCTTGTCCTTCTGACTGCAATCGCCAGTGCTGCATCTGCTCAACAATGGCAATGCTTACTGAGCCAACCATGCTATGGGATGGCGATCAATCCAAAAAATCCGCGCACGCTCTATGTTGGCGGAGAAGGACGGGTGCTCTACCGAAGCTATGATGGCGGTTTGAGCTGGGATACGCTCATCGTCGAATTTCGGACCGCAACAACACAGTTTACCAATGTGCTTGTGCATCCGGTAGACACCAACGTGGTATTCATCGGTGGTATTCGTTTTGGAACTCTTCGCCGATCGAACGACAATGGTGCGACGTGGGAAAGTGTGCTATCTGGCACCCAGAACTACGTGTTCTCCGGCGAGGCGGTGGTGATTGATCCACAGACACCGGCGATTATGTATGCAGCGGAGTTCTTGACCTCGACGGTATTTCGGAGCACTGATCGCGGCAGAAGCTGGCGAGCAATGGGAAGCATTCCACCCGATAGTACGCTGCCGACTCCGGTTCCCCCACGATTATGCTGTATCGCTCTACGCCCCGATTCGACGGGGATTCTCTACGCTGGCTGTCAAGGAAGTGCGATTTATCGTTCCGATGACAGCGGCAGAACGTGGCGACTTATTCAGCGATTCTATCAAACTCAATTACGCGATACCGAAATTCCGCAGATACGATTCAGCACATTGCGTCCAAACGTTGGCTATGCAGTGATGACCTACTTTTTTTGGCAATTTCGTCCCAATGGTGGGTTATGGCGGACGACCGACGGTGGTCTCACTTGGCATCCATTTGGGTTTCAGGATACATCGCTGTGGGCAATCGGCATACGCCAGCGTACGGATCGTGACGAGCTGGTCGTTGGCGGTTTCACTGAATTTTTTGATGCTGACACTGTCGTCCCCGGGGCACGCATCGTTCGCCGAAGTGTTGATGAAGGGCGTAGCTGGCAAATGCACGACGATGCGATCCCATGGGTGGGGAATTTACCCGGCAATGCATTTGCTTTTCGGTACGCAAGCGATGGCAATCGGGAACGACTCTACTATGTCGGCGATGGCGGACTCTATGCACTCGATGTATCGGCTGACGAACCAGTTCCTCCGATAGAACGGGAGCCTTTGGTCGTCGTTCAACCAGAGCGGGGTGTGCTTCGCATTATTGCTGACTGGGATGCAGCATCGCCAACACTGCCAGCAGTTGCCGAAGTTTATTCAGCGCTCGGTCAGCGTGTTGCATCGGCGACGTTGCGTCGCTATGGGCAGCGTGCATTCTTCGGCGAAATTGATATTCGGCACGTTGCAGCAGGCATGTACTACGTTCGGCTCATTATTGGTGACCCGATCGGCAGTGCCGCTGTCCTCATTCCCAACTAGGGCTGCTCTCCAGCACAATCCGATTGCGCAGTGTACCTAAGCATTCAATTTCACATTCGACGACGTCGCCTGGTTGAAGCCATCGCGGTGGATCGAAGACTTTGCTCCCATTGAGTTCAAGGAAGCATCCCGTCCCGCATGTCCCCGATCCAATCACATCACCTGGATAGAGCGTTACCCCGTAGCTGGCTCGCTCAATAATCTGCGCAAAAGTCCAATGCATGTCGGCAAGATTGCCACGCGAGACCTCTTCGCCGTTGATGCGTGCAACCATCGTCAGTCGGTATCGCTCGCCCTGAGGAGAGGGAATCAGATACTCGCGAAGCTCGTCGCGCGTAACCAGAAACGGACCAAGCGACGTTGCAAAGTCTTTGCCCTTCGCAGGACCTAAATTCAGCTTCATCTCGTGCATTTGCAGCGCGCGTGCACTCCAATCGTTCATGACCATGTATCCGGCGATGTACTCATCGGCATGCTCTGCCGGGATGTTACGACCTTCGCGACCGATGACAATTGCGCATTCGAGCTCAAAGTCGAGCTGATCACAGTGACGCTCCATGACTGCAACATCGCCGGGTCCCGTTACAGCACGGTGGTTGGAAAAGTAGAAAATGGGAATCTCATCGAATTCAGGGATCATCGGCAAACCACGATTGCGGCGTGCTGCCTCGACGTGTTGCCGGAATGCGTATCCATCTCGAAGTGACGACGGAAGTGGTATCGGCGATGCAAGCATTGCCTGGTCGAGCCGCACGCATGCTTCTGTTTCGAAAAGTGTGTCCGCCTTATCGCAGAGAATGTGGGCGCACTCCATTGCGGCTTCACCAAGCCAGAGAAACTCAACCGGATCGTGGGGAAGAAATCCCAGCGGCAACTGTACACCGCTCTGACGAGCATGGCGGTGTGCCTCAGCAAGGTCGAGTAGATAGTCGCCAACGACAAGCGCGAAGCGATACTGTTTACCAGCGCGATAGCAGGCAAATTTCATCGTGTGTCCAGAGCA
>JBBIUD010000139.1:0-4939 GCA_037440485.1 Chlorobiota bacterium | reverse complement strand
GCTTAAGCTCCTCGATATGCTCAAGGATACGTCGCTTCATCGCCTCTTCAACTTCCTGGTGGCTTGTCCCTTTGATCATCTCACCTAACTGAGGGCAGTACGATGCATACCGATTTCCCATGTCGTAGCGGCGGATCAAAATTTCGTAGTCGAGTGGATTTGTGCTCGTAGATCGTTGCATGGTCGGGAAACAAAAAGTAGTGCAACAACGCAGACTCAGCAGTTTGCGATGACGAACGAAGGCATCCTACGATTGCTCCGTGATAATAAAACCTGCACGAGCACTGGTGGTCTCGGCAAGCTCGGTGGCAAAGCGCTCGAGCGCATCCTGACGAATGCGCGCGTTGAACTCAACTGCATCGCGATACTCGGCATCGTAATCCAGCGCATAGCGGTTGAGGATGTGGACGACTGCATCCACGTCTTCGTAATTGCAAAACACTCGCACGCGTACATAGTGGACGACTGCCACCCGCTGAGCACCGGCAAGGACCATTTCGGTCGCCTGGGCATAGGCACGCGCTAAGCGTCCAAGTCCAAGCTTTGTACCACCGAAATACCGCGTCACGACCACGAGCACATCGCTGAGACGATACTTTTGGATAACAAACAGAATTGGTCTGCCCGCGCTCCCTTTGGGTTCACCGTCGTCCCAGGCACGATAGTCCAGCCCACCGGCTCCGAGCCTATAGGCATAGCAGTGATGCGTAGCCCCGGGGAACATCTGCCGTACACGCTCAAGGTGGATCAGTGCGTCTTCTTTGCTGGCGACCGGCACGGCAGTCGCGATAAAGCGTGAGCCTTTAACCTCAAGCTCCTGACGTGACTCACCCGATAGCGTGTAGTAGAGAATCGTTGTATCACTCATCGTTTTGTGTGCATGAACATCGGTATGGTCTGTTATCCGACGTACGGCGGCAGCGGCGTTGTGGCTACAGAATTGGGGATGGCACTGGCACGACGCGGATGGCGTGTGCATTTTATCACCTACGCTCTACCATCGCGCCTGGATCGGTTTCAATCGAATATCGCTTTCCATGAAGTGGACATACCGAGCTATCCACTCATGGAACATCAACTCTACACGCTTGCGCTTGCCGGCAAAATTATTGATGTCGCGCGCTACGAGCAGCTCGATCTTCTCCACGTCCACTACGCAATCCCACACGCTATCAGCGGTCATCTTGCAAAGCAGGTGCTGCAGAAAGACGGCATCCAGCTCCGATTGGTGACAACACTCCATGGAACCGACATCACCCTGATTGGTCTCGATCCAGGATTTCATCCGCTCGTCCGATTCTCGATCGAAGCATCCGATGCTGTTACCTCCGTCTCGTCGTACCTGCGCGACCGAACCATGCAACTGTTTACCGATCGGAACAACATCGAAGTCATACCCAATTTCATTGACACAGCAATCTACGACCGCTCTCGGTACGATGCTCCGGCGATTCGGCAGCAATTAGTCGGCTCAGCTGAGTTAGTCCTGATGCACATTTCAAATTTTCGACCAGTCAAGCGTGTCACAGATACCATTCGCATTTTAGCTGCTGTTCGAGAACAAGGCATAGATGCACACCTTGTCCTCGTCGGCGACGGTCCCGACCGGGCGGAAGCAGAGCAGATGTGCCGTACTCTCAATCTCTGTTCGGCGGTACGCTTCGTTGGAAAGGTGATGGCAACAGCAGAACTATTAGCAGCAGCCGATATTTTTCTCCTCCCCAGTCAAAACGAGAGCTTCGGTTTGGCTGCACTGGAAGCAATGAGCTGTGGCGTCCCGGTCGTCGCATCGAACGTCGGTGGTATTCCAGAGGTTGTCACCCATGGCGACAATGGCTATCTGGCTGAACCCGGCGACATCGAACGTATGGCGCGATACTGCATAGAACTGGCAACCAACCGAAAAAAATGGCAGCACTTCAGTCGCTCTGCTCGCACCGCTGCGCTCGAACGATTTTCGACCGATCGCATCGTACCACGCTATGAGAGCCTATACCGCACACTAATTGAGCGTGGTGTGTAATTTGGAAGCGTCCATTTTTTGTACGCGGGACGCTCGGAATGCAAATCGGTTGGTTACTCCTGGTATTGACTGTACTGGTTGCAAATGCAAATGCCGACCAGTCTGCGTTTCGGTTTCAGCGCGGATACATCGAATCGCCTTCTCCAAGCGAATTTCGTTACCAAGCACAGATCGGTCCACTGCGGGTTTACTGCCGACCCGATGGCATCAGCCTCGTTGCAGCACACAAGCTCGGCCGTGCGCATCGCGTGGATATGGATTTTCCAACCCGGGCATCACGGATTATTGCCAGTCAGCAGCGCAGCGAATATTACCGCTTCATCCACGGCAAAAGCCAGCATATCGCGCATGCGTTTGAGCAGCTCCGTTACTGCGATGTTGCGCCGGGAGTTGATCTGGTGCTGCGGTGGAATCCTTCGCATTTCAAGTACGACGTCATCGCCCACCCAGGCGGACGGCTAGACCAGTTCCGATTCATCATCCGTGGCGCTCGAATTGAACGTATTCGCGGAGGTGCTGTGCAGATTGGTTGTGGAACGGAGCAATTCCTCGATGCACCTCCGATCGCGTATCAGTTTGCCAGCGATGGCACACAGGTCCCTGTAACCGTTTGCTATACTGCCCCAACTGACTCCACTATTGGTTTCCGCATCACAAGTGCGTACGACTCGACACGCCCGCTGGTGATTGATCCGGCGATCGTTTGGTCCACGTATCTGGGCGGGTCCCAGGAAGATGCTGCAAACGACATCGCAACCGACGCGGCAGGTACCATCTACATCGCAGGAAACACAAGAAGCATTGATTTCCCTTTGCGAGGGACCACAGCAAACCGCGGACGCCAGAATATCGTCGTCGCCAAATTCACGGCTACCGGACAGCACCTATGGTCAACATATTTCGGTGGCGAGCAGGATGAGGTTGCAAAAGCAATCGTAGTCGAACCCAGCGGCGGTATGCTCTACGTGGGTGGTTGGTCGAGCAGCCCGTCGGTGATACTCGATCAGCCGTACCCGAACCGATCCGGTGGTGCATTCGACGCCGTTGTGCTGGCTTTTGCCGGCGATGGATCATTTGTTCGGGGGACATTCCTCGGCGGCAGCCGCGAAGAGCTTATCAACGGTTTGGCGTTGCGCCGCGATGGAAGTTTGATCGCTGTCGGACGGACCAATAGCAACGACTTCCCGGTTGCGCAGGCACAGCAGCCAGTGCATGCTGGAGATAACGACATTTTCGTGACAGCACTTTCTCTTCCGACGCTCCAGGTGCTCTGGTCAACATACTACGGTGGGAGTGCCTTCGATGAAGCCTACGGCGTAACCGTCAGCCCGGGCGGCAGTGTGTTTGTGACCGGTGTCACCGTCAGCACAGACTTTCCAACTGCCAATGCTATGCAGCCTCGCCCGACACAATTAGACAATGCATTCGTCCTCGCGCTCAATAGCGCAGGTCGCCGAATTTGGGCAACATATCTCGGCGGAAATGACTATGACCTGGGCAATCGGTTAGTGTACTGGAATGGTGCTCTGTACGTGGCAGGGACAACCTCGAGTGCCGATTTCCCCATTCAAGGCGACAGCATCGCTCAACGCGACAAGAGTGGTTACAACGATGCATTCGTTGCATGCATTAGCGAAACAGGCATTCTCCAATGGTCAACGTTTTGGGGCGGACAGCTTGCAGAATCTGGTTTCAGTGTCCTTGCACTCAATGATGGTCGGATCGTACTGGCAGGGAGCACATCGTCGGCCGATTTTCCGCGCCGGCAGAGCATACTCTGGTCGGCTCGCGGAGGCGACGACATTTTCATTGCACTCTTCCGAGATGGACAGAATCTTTGGTCTGCGACGGTTGGCGGCTCGGGTGACGACATACTCTACGGGATGGCGTTGCTGCCGTCGGGTGACATTGTCGGCACTGGTGAAACGCGCAGTCGCGATTTTGAACCGCTGGTCAATGCGCAATACACAGCGAGCACGTCGCCAATCAATCGGAGCGACTGCTTTCTCTTCCGGCTCTGCACGTTCGCATCGCACGTAATGGCATCTTCGCCGAACCGTGTGCTCTGTAACGGTCAAGCCATTGAGCTTTGGGCAAGCGATTCGTCGGCAATTGCAACGATCGTCTGGAATACCGGCAGCACTGCACGCCGCATTCGTGTGACCACTGCCGGTGAGTACTGGTTCACCGCCACATCCACGACTGGATGCACCATCGTAAGTGACACAGTCCGCATTACAACGACCACTGCCCAGCCCGTACAGCTCGATACCATCACTCCGCGGCGCGGACTCCGACTCTGCCAGGGTGAACGCATTGGCTTTGTTGTGCGAGGTCGCTATCGCAGTCACGCATGGCTCGATGAGCGCGGCGGAATCATCACAACCGACGATACGCTGTGGGTCGAAACGAGCGGTACGTACCACGCCATCGTTGAGGATACAAACGGCTGCACTCTGCAGTCAGCGCCACACCGAGTGGAGGTAACAGCCCGCCCTCTTCTGCGATACCTGCGACTGCTGAGCGGGCAATGGATCGCGCCTTCAACCGACACAATCACTGAATGCAGCGGCTCTCCAATCGTGGTGGATATCGAGCGCCCTGCTGCTGCGCAGTGTCTCTGGTCCGATGGCGTAAGTACCTGCCAACGTACCATAACGACCGACGCACAGCTTTCCGCAACGATTACCGATAGCACCGGCTGCCGCTGGATTATGCCATTGGTTGTTTGTCGCTTTACCCAACGCATTACTCCAACGATTGACGCTCCCGATACAGTCTGCATCGAACTGCCGTTTGTTGCTCGAAGCAGCAGTGGACGTATGCGGTGGAACATCCCGAGCGGGTTGCGTATTGGTTCCGCCACAGCCGATAGTGCACTCATGACACTGAGCGCAAGTGCACCCGGTGTGTACC
>JBBIUD010000138.1:0-4975 GCA_037440485.1 Chlorobiota bacterium | reverse complement strand
ACCGCAAGCGACGAAGATAATCGCCGTGAGATTTCGAGCATTATGCGTTCGCTCGGCTACGAAATCGGTTTCAAAATTGATCCGGGAGTTGAACGCATCGCGCTCGTTGATGATCGCGGGTATTGGTATTCCTCGATGCGGCTACTGACAATTGTTACGGCGCTCTTTTTGGAAAGTAATCGTCACCGCGCCCCATTTACGATTGCGGTACCAATTGAAGCAACAAGTGAAGTTGATCAGATTGCGCGTGGCTATGGAGTCACCGTCCTGCGTACTAAAAACTCCCACACTGCAATGATGGAAGCAACGCGACACAATGGCGTGCTCTTTGTTGGAGGAACGCGTGGTGGCTTTATCTTCCCGGAATACAGCACAGCCACCGATGGACTCTACACGGTCGGGAAAATTTTGGAAATGATTGCGCATACTGGATATGTACTTTCTGAGTTGGATACACGCTTGCCGAAACGGCATCAGGTTCGCGTTTCAGTAGATTGCCCATGGCATCGGAAAGGTGCGGTCATGCGACATCTGATGGAATGGAGTAAGCCATACGAGCGTGTGTTGATTGATGGCGTGAAAGTTTTCTTCGACAATCAGCAAACAGTGCTCGTCGCGCCATATGCTGATTCGAGCGAATTTGTCGTCGTTGCTGAAGCCGACTCAGAAGAGGATGCGCGATCATTGGCTGAGACAATATCATCGCTGGTTGAGCAATGGCGAAGGGAGGAGTAATTTTGTGTCATGTTTGGTGCATGTGTTACCATTGGCGCTGGTTGCAGACACTATCGAGGCTCAGAGTAGTCCCATTGACCGATACACACAGCGATGAGAAGCGATGAATCTAACCGATGTACTGACGCCAGAAAAAATCCGTCTCCGTGTTCACGTCTCGACAAAAGCGGAATTACTCGAATTGCTCGTGGACATACTTGTCGAGAGCAACGATATCATAGACCGACAAGCAGCGTGCCGGGCTGTCTTCGAACGTGAGGAAAAGCTTTCGACGGGGATTGGTCATGGAATCGCGCTTCCCCATGCAAAAACCGACGCAGTTCGGGTATCCACAGCAGCATTGGTCACCTGCGCATATCCGATAGATTTCGATGCACTCGATGCCAAACCGGTGGATATTGCGATTCTCCTTTTGGGACCGCCGAATGATGTACGAACACACCTGCAGCTTTTAGGAAAAATCTCTCGCCTGATAAATACCGACAGCGGGCGAGAAGCATTTCGGTCAGCACTGTTGAACGCAGTAGATGCCGAGACTGCCTACCGCCAATTGCATAGGCTGGCTGACTCCACTACCTACACATGATGACAATGCAAACAATTCGTGGTATGCGGGATATTCTGCCGTCCGAAATCCCGCAATGGCGCTGGATCGAATCGCTCATCGCACAATGGACGCAGCGGTATGGGTACCAGGAGATCCGCCCGCCGATTGTTGAGTATGCGGAACTGTTTTATCATGGTGTCGGCACCGATACCGATGCAGTTGGGAAAGAGATGTACGTCTTCCTCGATCGTAGTGGTGAGCAGCTTGCCCTTCGTCCCGAACTGACGGCACCAGTAGCACGTGCCATTATACAGCATGCACTGCATAAGCAATCACCAACATTGCGGCTTTGGTATTACGGACCATGCTTCCGGTACGAACGACCGCAGAAAGGGAGGCAACGGCAATTCCACCAGGTTGGGGCTGAATGCTTAGGATACACCGAACCGGATGCCGACGCCGAGATAATCTCGCTTGCGTGGGATATAGTCAGTAGTGCAAGCGATGCCGATACAATCGAGCTTGTCATCAATACGCTTGGTACTGAAGCTGAACAGCAACGTTATCGAGAGCATTTAGTGCGCTACTTTGAGCAATTTGCTGCAGATTTGAGCGATGTTTCGCGGCAACGCCTGCATTCTAATCCACTGCGCATACTCGATTCGAAGGATGAGCGCGACCGTCGTATCATTGAATCAGCTCCACTCATAATGGATGTTCTTTCGGCAGAGAGCATGGCTCGCTTTGAAAGCACGAAAACACTGCTGCGTGAGATTGGGATACCATATCGCGAGGATCCTTACTTAGTTCGTGGTTTGGATTATTACACCCATACTGTCTTTGAGCTACGCTCGCAACGGCTTGGTGCACAGGATGCAGTCGGTGGAGGCGGTCGGTACGATACGTTGTTGAGCCGGTTAGGAGGCGATCGCGTTCCGGGAGTTGGCTTCGGGATAGGTGTTGAGCGGTTACTCCTTTCGAGCACGAAATTGAATGAGCAGTCGCAGTGGCAGCGGCTTGTCTTTGTTGCAGCCGATCAATCGCAAAACATAGCCATGCATCGTGTCCTTCGCACACTACGAAGTCACGCCATACCGTGTACAGCGGATTTTCAGTACCGCTCGTTGAAAGCACAGCTCCGTCAAGCAAACAAACTTCGATGCCAGCTTGCGGTATTAGTTGGCATTCCCGACGAGCATATGACGATCAAAGACATGAGAACCGGTCACCAAGATGTAGTACCACTTAGCAACATTGACAGGCTTGTCGAACGTATCAACAGTGCAGTGGAACCATGATGGAAACTACGCCATTTCGCGTTGTTCTCCGATTGCTCGAGTATAACCCATTGCGCCGAACTCGGTACACGTTTCGTATTCGTATCGAAACGACACAAAACTTTGCAGCCTTGCCGTATAGTTTGCGTGTTGACTACCAGCCTTCGGAGAGTGTTCACCGGTTTACGATTCGTGGACTCGATATTAGTCGTGAGCTACTGCCAGCAGTACGCCAAGCGATCTACACGCAAGATTTTTCGATTCTCAGTGATGGCAGTACCCACCTGATCATCGAACGTGGTCAGCAACTGCACACGATCCAGCTTCGTTTGGAGCATGGCAAATGGGCCATTGGAGTAATCGAGCCACCCGAGTCCATCATTGTTGAGATAGATGACGGCAACTCTACCCATGGTAGATCCTAAACGAAATACACCACTACGGGAATGGGTCCGACGACTGTTTTCAAGCTTCATAGCAGGGAAGAGCACACCGATACTACGTTCGCGATGGGCTGACCGCCGAATTCTGCATCGGCGAATTTTGACGATTGTGTTTTCTGTCTTTGCCATCGCGATTAGTGCAAGCGTGTTAGTCTATACTCAGCAGTTAGTATCGTCGCTTATCACACGTGAACAGCGACTTGTTCAGTTTTATGCAAGTATCCTGGAAAGCTTTGCCAGCACAAATTCAATCGAAAGTCTTTTTCTGCTCGACCGAGTCACACCAACCATTGATTTCCCATGCATCATCACCGATTCGGCGAGCAATCCACTGGAGCCGTTCGAACAGTTCACACTAAACATTCCAATTCCCGACAAATCTGAATTATCGGTCCGACGGCAATATCTGCGACGGTTGATCAATGAAATGGGGCAAGAATATCCACCCATCGAGATACGCGACCAAAGTGGGCGAGTCATCAATCTGATTTTCTACACTAATTCCTGGATCGTCAAACGACTGCGGATTTTACCCATTGCAGAGATTACAATTGTCGCGCTCTTCATTGCAGCGGGTTACATTGCTCTGAGAATGCAACGACGCCGCGAGGAGTCACTCATTTGGGTTGGCATGGCAAAGGAAACGGCACACCAGCTCGGAACTCCCATATCGAGCATGCTCGGGTGGTTGGAAATTCTTCAAGAACAATTCCATCAAGCAAACAACGACGCAGCCTCATTCGATAATCAGTTATGGCAAAACACACTCAAAAATCTAAGCCAGGACATACACCGACTGAACAATATCGCGCATCGTTTTGCGCTGATCGGATCACAACCTAAACTCGAGCCACGAAATATCACAGAGATCGTTAAAGAAACCGTGCAGTACATCCAGGCACGTCTGCCAAAGCATGGTAAGCAAATCACTATTCAATTGCATGTGCCCGAGGAGGAGTTAATTGTAGCTGTCAACGCAGAACTTCTGTCGTGGGTTCTGGAAAATATTCTCAAGAATGCAGTTGAAGCTATAGACGGTAGCAATGGTACAATCGAGGTAGCGGCGCGCGTCCTGCATCGTCAGCGATCAGCACAGCACATTCTCCGTCTCACGATTAGTGACAACGGGCGCGGTATGACGCCAACCCAACGGCGCTATGCATTTTCGGCGGGCTACACAACAAAAGAACGTGGCTGGGGACTTGGCTTGAGTCTATCGAAACGTATCATCGAAGAATATCATCGCGGCAGAATTTATATCGCGCGGACAGCACTAAATCAAGGAACAACGATTGCCGTCGAATTAGCAATGAGTCATTGAGGTGCTACTTGACACGAATTCAATCACCTTCCTTTGCATGACAAGGACCATTATGTAAAATTAGTTTTGAGAGTATCACATTGAAGCTCTTCTCTGCTGTGTTGTGTTTGATCGGTTTAAAAAAAATCTATGCCTGTCGCGTGTAATTTTGCATCCGCACTGAAGCGATGTACACATTTGCATACCATTTTCGGCAAACCAAGATGCAACAATTAAGCATGTCACCGTCAAGCATTGAGCCATTCTCGGGTATACTGCTTTTTCTGGCTGCGATGAGCCGTACTCTGCCTCACTCGCCCAATTTTGCACCGATCACGGCAATGGCGGTGTTCGCTGGTTGGACTTATAGCTCGTATCGAACGGCTTTGTTGAGTGTTTTGCTAACCATGGTAGCAAGCGATCTTGCACTCGCATTGATTCATTGGGATTGGGGATATTTTTTCCATGGAATGCTCCCAATTGTGTATGGGACGTTTGCTCTGATCATTTTCCTCTCGCGAGCAATTGCAAATCGCACACACCGGCTCCGGTGGAGCATTCCTACCTTGCTGCTTGGTTCGGCTATCTTCTTTGTGGTGACCAATTTTTTTGTTTGGGCACTGAGCGGGATGTATCCGAAATCCTGGGATGGTTTGGCATTGTGCTTTGCGAT
>JBBIUD010000137.1:0-5056 GCA_037440485.1 Chlorobiota bacterium | reverse complement strand
GATACTCGGCACTGTCGGGGCAGTGGAGCAATCGCTCAGCATGGCTGCAACTGCTGACCAACCCGAACAGGATGCAACTGGAGACCCTGGCAGGCTACGCAATGGCACTGGCTGTGCATCCGCAAAATCCGAATGTGGTGTATCTTGGAAGCACCGATCTTTTTGTTTCGCACGATGGTTGTCAATCATCAGCGGTGCATCTGGGCGGCTATCCCTACCGAATCGGGACACTCCACCCCGACCTTCATGCATTTGTTTTCGATCCGACCAACCCCAATCTGCTCTACGTTGCAACCGATGGCGGCATTTATCGAACATCCTCTGCGCTGGCAACCACTGGTGTATCCTGGCAACCTCTGAACACAGGACTGACCACAACCCAAGCCTATCATGTGGCAATTGACCAGAGAATGAAAGCACAGCGGCTGGTCATTGCTGGGTTTCAGGACAATAGCTGCTGGTACACACAAACGGCAACCTACGGCGACTCGTGGAAATTTGCCTATGGCGGTGATGGTTGCCGCGTGCTTGTTGGTGATGGGGAGCAACTCATCTTTTCCAGTTCGCAGTTTGGCACAATCTACGCGCTATCGGCAGTGAGCGGAGAGTTACTTCCGCTGCCGCAGCCACCTCAACAAGGCAGCGTCTTTGTAACCGAGTTTGCCTACAGTCCCAGCCTGCGATTGCTCGTTATAGCGCTCGACAACATGCTCTACAGAATTAGAGCCGACGCCAATGGCTTTGGACCGCAATGGGAACGAACCGTCACTCTACCATCAGATGACCCAATCACCGCAATTGCGCTGGCGTACAGCGACGTAGCAATCGTAGGAACTGCGACAGGCAAGCTTTACGCATGTTCGGTACTTGATGGCAACGTCGAACAAATACCAGCGCCTTTGCCACCGGGAGGTTTCATTGCCGCAATAGATCTCGACCGTAATGATCCCAGGCGAATGATTGTAACGATTTCCAACTACACACTCCCGAGTATCTTCGCCACATGGGATGGTGGTGCTACATGGCAGAGCGTTGGTGGCTCGCTTGACCAGGAACAGACAAATGGGTGGGGTCCATCAGTGCGTGTTGTCCGTTCACTCTATCGCAACGGCAAGCGGCTCTACATTGCTGGAACCAGTGTGGGCGTATTCATCGCAGATACACTGGACCAGGCAACATCATGGCAACCGTTCGGACTATCAACACTCGGTGTGCTACCGGTTGAGGCTATTGACACTCGCGATGCGGATGGATGGACTGTGATCGGCACGCACGGAGGCGGTGTCTTTGCATGTTTTCTCAATCCTGAATCGCTTGGCGCCGATACTCCTCCGTCGCCCACCACGTTTTTTGTTGAACAGTGCAGTCCACAACCGGTACGAGATATTGCCGTGCTTCGAGTTCACGTTCCAAGCGCCGAGGGCGTCGTCGAGTGTGAACTGTTCGATGCAGTAGGACGACACCTCACAACCCGACGTGCCCACGTCATGGCAGCAGGTGTTGTGCCCATCATCTTTTCGGCAACAGAACTCGAAAAGTTACCGGCTGGGACGTATTTCTACCGTGTACGGTGGAATCAGCATATCGCAAGCGGAGCGTTCGTTCGACAAACACCCTAAAAAACGACAAGCGGGCAGTTGTCTGCCCGCTCGCCGCAAGCTCCGTGTTACTCCTGCTCAATTCACTTTTGTCGGGATTCGCAGCGTTACAATCTGCGAGCCACGGTCTGACTTGACGTTGAGTACCACAACTTCGCCAGGCTTCTTGCTCTTGATAATGTCCTGAAGTTGTGCCGGGGATTCGACCGACTTCCGATCTGCTTGCACAATGACCGAGCGTGGCATCAGCCCACGCATTGAAGCCGGGCTATACCGCTCAACACTGGTAACCTCGACACCACTGGAAATATTGAGCTTGTCCTTGAGTTCCGCACTCAACGGGGCAACAGCAAAACCAAGGTCGTCAAACGTTACGGGTCCAGATTGTTCTGATCTGTTGCCGGGTGTAGGTTCGGTTGATGTATCGGTTGATACAATCGAGCCATCGCGTGCTTCCAGTTTGATCTCTTTGATGATTGCTTTCCCATCTCGCCAGATGCGAAGTTTAACTTTCTCACCCGGGCGATGCTTTAGCACCTGTGTTTGCAGCTCATTCGGGGAATTAACGGGATTGCCATCCAGTTCCAAAATGACATCACCGTTTCTGAGTCCAGCTTTTTCTGCCGGTGAATTCTTGAGTATATCTTGGACCAATACACCCTGGACTTTTGACAGTCCAAGCCCTTGGGCATCTGTTTCATCGAGAGCGCGAATGGTAACGCCGATGTAGGCTCGATTGACTTTGCCGTAATTGATCAAGTCGAGCGCAACAACACGCACGATGTCCACTGGAATTGCAAAGCCGTACCCTGCATAAAATCCCGTACTCGAGGCGATAGCCGTGTTGATGCCGATGAGCGTACCGCTGAGCGTAAACAGCCCACCGCCACTATTGCCGGGATTAATAGCAGCATCGGTTTGAATATAGTTTTCGATTGCAAATTCTCCGCGGTTGAGACCCATATTTCCACGCCCAACTGCGCTAATAATGCCTGCTGTAATCGTTGAGCGCAGACCCAATGGATTACCAACGGCGATCACCCATTCACCAATTTTTATGTCCTCACGGCTTCCCAGGTATGCAACGGGTAAATCCTGTGCATCAATTTTGATCACCGCAATATCGGTGAGTGAATCACGCCCAACAAGACGAGCGGTGAACTCTCGCTTATCGCTGAGCGTAACCTTGATACCATCGGACTTTGCACCTGCTACCACATGGTTATTCGTCACAATGTAGCCATCGCTGGTAATAATGACCCCAGACCCTTGACCGAGCGGACGACTGCGGGGACGTTTGTTGTTGTCCTGATTGTCACGCTCTCGCGGACGGAAAAAATCGCCCCACGGATCAAAGAAGCGAAAAAAGTCCTCCATGGAATCATCGCTTCGGTCTTCACCGAGCACTTCGATTGAAACAACTGTTGGAGATACGGCATTTGCAGCCGCAACGAACGCGTCGTTGATAGCTCGGACGTTATCAGGCACTTCGAGCCAAGATCACGGACACTCTGCCCAAACAATCGAGCAACAGGAAGGCTAGTAAACTCGGTAACGAATGCGATACCAGCCAATGCCCCAATTGCTACCAGCACCAGCGATCTGAGCGTGCTCCGTTGCTTTGCTGAGAGTTTCATGGCAATGCTCATCCAATGGTGAATACCGGGGCAATAAACGAACAATCTTGGGGTTTTGTTGTGCTACAAAAAACGCTGCCCCTGCCGATGCGGTAGGGGCAGCGCGCTCTCCAGCTGTGCGATGGCTTACTTTTCGATGACCACCGGCACTGATTCAGTGTACTGACCGCTCTGCATGCGCAGGAGGTACGCACCACTGGCAATCCCATTTGGGACGAAACGGACGGTGTATTCACCGGCTTTCAGCGTACCGCGCACTAACGTTGCGACGACATTACCACTGGACGAATTAACCAATTCCAGCGTCGTCGGTGCTTCGTAGCCGACACCGAAGTGGACATCGGCACCATTCCCATCAACGGGATTGGGATTGACACGAATGCTGAACGTCGTCGTAGAGATCCTCACAAAACGCAGATTGAAGGCACAGATGGGGTTTATCCGGAGCAATCCATTCTGCGTTTGAATGACGACGCATTGGTCATTGACATCCACCGTTTCCAGTGTTACGGCGAAGCCACCATCGGTTGGCAGTGATGCTGGCATGGAGGCGGTCAGCTCAACACCAAAGAGATCATCGCCTGGTTGGACGCGCAGTGGTGTTGTTCCGTTGAACGTAACCTCGATGATGCCGCGCATGGTTGCTTGGTCGTAACGGACGCTCGCATTACCAACAGTCCAGCCGGCTGCTGCAAGCGGACCAAGAACTTGCACCACGGGAACACCATTTTGGGTTACAGCAGCAAAGCCCGTTGCATCGAACGTAATGCGCATGGTGAATTGGGTCACCGAGCCCATCGTCACCGGAGCATTTGCACGGAACCGCACCAGCTTAGGTGCTGACTCGGTCCCCTGCGGAACGTCGAATATCTCTGCAATGGTGACAATCTGGGTGGTCTGCTGCAGTCCATTACCACTGAGATTGCCAGTGTAGTCTTCGTTGGTGATATTGTTGATTTGCAGCACTATCTGCGCCGAGACTGGTCCGACAACCGTCGGTGTAAATGGAACTTGCAGGTCGTAGCTCCCACCAACAGGGATCGGTGCAGGCAAAGGAAGGTTCGTTGGAGGAGCAAACATGGTTGGATTTGCACCCTGGTACCGGACAAAACGCAGTGCAGTTACTGGAATATCACCAGTGTTTGTGACTCGCACAGTTAGTATTGTCGTGCTACCGATACAGACATCAGCCGATGCAGGAGCAACACTGATCCGCGCGACACCACTATATGCGCTGCCATTCCATACGGATTCGGCTTCCTCCAGTGCATCACTGACGGTGCGCAGCGTGGCGGTATTGGTCAGGTTTTGTCCTGGCTCTGCAACAAAGTAGGACGCATCGAACGTGAAGCTTTCGCCCGGCAGGAGTACGCGTGGCAGATTGAGCGCTGCTTTATCGAAGGAAAAGTTTTCCGTGCCATAGGAGCCTGCTACATCGGAGATTGTCCCCGGCGTTACTGGTACTAAATCACGCAGCGTAAGAGTGTCGGCATACTGCCATGCTTGTTTGCCGAGGTTCGTGACAGTGACTTGTTTGACATCGGGCGACGTTCCAGACTCAATCGGACCGAACGTGACCGTCGGTGTGATCGTTACGCGTGGCGCCTTGCCAATGCCTGTGATACGGGCAGTGCGAGGCTCACCGGTACTGTTGTCGAAACGCACTACGACCTCATGCTCTCCGGTTGCCGTCGGATTGAAATACACAAGAATCGGACGCCCAACGACACTTGAATAGGATTGACCTGGCGGGATGTCAACAACCTGAACTTGGTCGAGCGGTGGATCAAAGACAAATGCTCCAACATTTCCATACACATC
>JBBIUD010000136.1:0-5110 GCA_037440485.1 Chlorobiota bacterium | reverse complement strand
GCGAGCTGCCTGGCTGGCGTAGATATATGCCGATGTCGGTGCCCACGTATGCATTTCCGGAGCGCGGATCAATGGCGATGCAATTGACAGGCACATTCGGAAGTCCTGTGCTCACGTTGCTCCATGTTGCGCCACCGTCGGTTGAGCGGAACACTTTCTGTCCACTTGCCCAGTTGCTGCACGTTGCCCAGAGTATGCTCGCATCGGTTGGATCAATCGCAACGCTACTGACGCTCGATGGGAGATTGCTGCCAATTGCCGTCCAGTTTGTTCCGGCATTGGTCGTGCGGTACATAGCCGTTGCGGTTCCAACGACGATGGTGTTTGGATCGGAGGCAGCGACGGCAAGGTAAGTTGCGCGGGCATTGGTGGCAAGTGGTGTTCCCAGTGATGTCCAGTTGGTACCGCGATTGGTCGAGCGATAGACGCTGCGGTATGCAGCGTAGAGCCACTGCGGATTCGATGGGTGCATCACCAGTGGCGTCACCCATGCGCCGTTGTTTGATTCGCCCGAGGGCGTAATGCTCGACCACGACGACCCGCTATTGGTCGAACGGTAGAATGCACCGTAGTACACCGAGCAGTACATCGTCGAAGGCGTTACCCAGTCAATGCTGTTTTCCATGCCGTCGCCGCCATAGACTTGCGCCCACGCACCAGCACTGGTTCGGCGGTTTGTTCCGTTGTCCTGCGTGCCGGCAAGGATGGTAGGGGTCGAACTACCGCGGGTATGGCTCATGCGGTACACTTGCAGAATGGCTAATCCGCCGCTCAGATCGGTCCAGGAGGTGCCCAGATTGGTCGTCGTGAATACGCCGCCATCGTTGCCAACCCAAAGCTCCGTTGTGCCGGGCTTGAAAAGCATGGCGTGCTGGTCGGCGTGGACGTAGGGGATGGACGTTCCTGCCACCCAGTAGCTGGAGATTGTCCAGCCCTGTCCGGCATTGGTCGAGCGCCAGATGTTGATTCCACCAGCAAAGAGCATCGTTGAGTCGGTCGGGTGCACAACGAGGCAGAGATCGAACCATCCTTGTCCGCCGCTGCTGGTGCCGCTGGTGTTACCGCCTAAAATATTGGGCGACGATGACTGCTGCGACCAGGTCGAGCCGGTGTCGAGGCTCATGTAGAGTCCGTAGAAGCCGTTGGTTGAGGCACTCGAGCAGAGTGCATAGACGCGCCGGGGTGCCGTCGGTGCCAGCGCCAGTGCGATACGGTTGACGCTAGTGCTGGACCAGACCGACGACCAGCTTATGCCTCCATCGGTTGAGCGAAGCACGGCAGCGCCGCCGCTCTGCGAATAGGTTGAAGCAAAGATGATCGCTGGGTTGGTGGGGTGCATGTGCAGTTCCATGGTGAAACTGCTGGTGCGCTGGGACCATGTCTGCCCAGCATCAGTCGAACGCCAGATGCCGGTGCTGGTCGCAGCCAGCAGCGTTGACGGTGATGCTGGAAAAATCAGGATAGCCGAGACAACACGATTCTGGTTAGTCGTCCAGGACAGTCCGGTCGTTGTCCATGTGGCGCCACCATCGGTGCTTTTCAAAATCCCGACGCCATAGGTATCGCGAGCATCGCGGTCACCGGTGCCCAGATAGATCACCTGCGGGTTCGATGGGTCAATCGCAATGGCGCTTACACCTAAGGTTGCCAGCGTATCAGTGCTGCTCGACCAGGTATTGCCGGCATCGGTGCTCTTCCAGAGTCCGCCGCTGGGCGAGCCAACAAACACAATGCTGGTGTTGGTTGGATGGAACGCAATGCAATTGATGCGTCCGGCACCGCCGTTGCTGGGGACATCGGTTGGTCCCAGGTGAGTAAAGTTTGCGCTCGATTGAGTTCGTGCTCCTTTGCGCATGCGTGCTTGTTGGCGCTGCGCTGCGATTTTCTTTTGCAGCTCTTGCCATAGAATCTCGCCGCTAGGGAACGAGCCATCGGGCATGAGTCGAAGTCGCCAGAACTCTGCCCACCGCCCAAAGTGTTCGGCGTCTTCTTCGCGCACGTGCTCGTCGCCCTCGACTTCCTCCTCGGGACGCGCCGGTGCCAGCGTCCCGTGTTCGCGCAGAAATGCTCGCTCAATATCGGCAAAGCGTGCGCTCGAATCGCGCAATAAATCGTGCCATCGCGGCTGCTGGGCAACAAGGACACTTGCGCCGATCAGCATCAGTCCGAATGCGCGCAATCCCGTCATGGCTGATTGGTGTGGGGATATTGAACCGGTGAAAAATACGAACACATTCGGAAAAAACAATGGCACCGGACCAGGACAATACACGCACCGACGAGTGCGTCACTGCTGGCGTTTTGTTTGATGGAGTTGACCGATTATGCAATTGTTCGGCACAGTCGCCATCGTGAGCATTTTTCTTCCGGTGCTGCTTTACGCTCAAGCTGCAGTGCGGGGGAAAGTCCTCGATCGTACGACCAATCAACCAGTTGGCTACGCAACAGTCAGCCTGCACCGAGCGGGCGATACCAGCAATCGAGCGGTGCGTGGGGCGCTGTCGTTGCCCGATGGGACGTTTCTGCTGCGTGGCGTGCCGGCGGGTCTGTACCGTCTGCGCGTTCGCATGATTGGCTACAAGACCGCCGTGCGGGATTCGATCAGTGTATCGGCAAGCGGCGAGCTTGCGCTGGGAGCAGTGATGCTCGAACCGGAAGCAATTGAGCAGCGTGCCGTCGAAGTTCAGGCTGAACGCGAACTCCAGGAGGTTCATCTTGATCGGCGCGTCTATCACGTGGGCAAGGACTTGACCGTTGCCGGCGGCACTGCAACCGATGCCCTGCAGAATGTGCCTGGAGTGACCGTTGACCAGGACCGCACGCTCCAACTGCGGGGCTCGAGCAATGTGGTGATCCTCGTTGATGGAAAGCCCACCACGCTGATCGAAGCAATCGAGGTGGTGACAACTCCCGATGCGCGCTACGATGCCGACGGTGGCGCGGGCATTGTCAACATCATCCTCAAACGCCAGCGCCAGCAAGCATTCACCGCATTCGGAAGCCTGACCATCGGCACGCGCGATAAGTACACCGGCTTTGCATCGCTGGGCGCACGCACCAGCACGCTGCGGCTGGATGCAACCTATAACTACACGCTGCAAACCTTCGATTTCGACCGACGCACCTGGCTTGTGCCGTATCTCGGCGATGCCGAATATCCTGGCTTGGTAACGGGCAACCGACCGGTCCGCACAGAAACGCACGCACCTCGACTTTCGATGGAGGCTGACCTGTTCGAGGGAGGCGGAATGCTCTCGGCAACGCTCGGTGGCATGCTCCAACGACAACGCACCCTGTCCGATCTCGACTACGCGTACTTCACCCGCCAGGGAAACGGTGCGGAACCGCTACCCACTGGGCGCACAGACTATCGCACCAGCACCGAACTGGATAGCACAACAGGAATCGAAGCAAGCCTTGGTTACCGTCACCGCTTCGGGCAGCAGTGGACACTGAGCACCGATGCGCGCTATCTGGTCAACCGCACAGAAACTGCGCAGACTGGTACTCTGCGTATTCCCAGCGACGGCGTCGGGGCAACCAATCGTGCTTCGTCCTGGCAACGTTTCGAACAAGCGTCGGGGCAAGCCGATGTAACCTACCGCATCCCATCGGGCGGTCAGCTTGATTTCGGACTCAAAGGTTCCCGTCGGCAGCTTCGTACAAGCCAACACATTAGCGCGGATACCACCGACCCACTGGCTGCCATTCTCACCACCAGCATTGCGGCGACCGTGACCGAAGACATTGGCGCTGCCTACGTGCAAGCAACACTGCCGCTGGATGCGTTCCAGCTCAGCGGCGGGTTGCGCGTAGAGGCAACCGAGTTTCGTGTTGGGCTTGATACGACGGAGGTTCGGCAGTCATACTGGAATCTGTTCCCCTCGCTCAGCGTGTCCTATGCCTTCAGCCCGCTCTACCGCATGGCGTTGCGATATAGCCGACGTATCAGCCGCCCTTCGACTAATGCACTGACGCCACTGCTGAACGTGGATGATCCCTACAACCTTCGCAGTGGAACGCCGACGCTTCAGCCGGAGCTTGTTCATTCCATTGAGCTGGGCGGAACGGCTGTGCTGCCGTGGATAACAGTGGCACCGACGCTCTACTGGCGCACGCATAGTAACGTGCAAGCACGCTACCGAACGTTCGACACTCTACGCTCGGTGACGCGGCTGGTCTTTGCCAACTGGGATCGCATGGATGTTGGCGGCGTTGAACTTATGCTCCAAGCACCAATTGCCGCGTGGTGGCGCTCGACGCTTGTCGGGAGTATCGCCTACCAGCGTATCGAAGCGGGTTCGGTTCAGGCGGGACTATCCAACAGCGGATGGACGGCAACGTTCAATTGGCAGAAC
This sequence comes from Chlorobiota bacterium, assembly GCA_037440485.1. Lineage (GTDB taxonomy): Bacteria > Bacteroidota > Ignavibacteria > Kapaibacteriales > NICIL-2 > NICIL-2. The sequence continues at coordinate 752 of JBBIUD010000136.1, read as the reverse complement.
GTCTTTTCACTCGGCGATGGCTGGAGTGCTCAAATTGGCTACAATCTGCGCCGTGTTGGTCCGATCGCGCAAGGAAGCATCGGCACTATCCGTGCGGGCGAACTCGCAGTGCGGTATGAATTCTTCGACGGCAGAGCATCGGCGGCGCTTCGGTTGACCGACCCATTCGACGAACGTGTATTTACGATTGCGATGCGCACAGCAACATTCGATCAGGACCTGCGCTTCAAGCGGGAATCGCGCATTGCGTTCCTGACGCTATCGTACCTGTTTGGGTCGGGAACGCCACCGCTCAAAGATGGTGAAATTCGCCCACCCTCCGATGAAATGTAGGCATTGCGTTAGAGGATGTAGCCGAAGAGTGCATCGAGCACCAATATAGCCGCTGCCGAGAGGGTGAAAGCGCGGACGGTGCTGTTGCCAACACCCTCGGCACCGCCGCTGGTTTTCATTCCCACATGGCAACCAATCAGCGCCGTGGTTCCGCCGAAGACCATGGACTTGAACAGTCCAATGCTGACTTCACCGGTGCGGAAGTAGCGCACGATGGAATCAAAAAACATCGCAGCCGAAAACTCGAATTTGAGTGCTGTCAGGACAAACGCACCTGCCAGAGCAACGACGTTCGAAAACACTGCCAGTACCGGCATCATCGTCAGCGCTGCCAGTACACGCGGCATGCCCAAATACCGGTTGCGATCAATTGCCATCATCTCGAGTGCATCGAGCTGCTCAGAGACAGCCATCGTTCC
>JBBIUD010000135.1:0-5136 GCA_037440485.1 Chlorobiota bacterium | reverse complement strand
TTTGTGCACGTGTGGTTCTTGCGCTCTCACCCCTCCAAGATTAGCGGTCTGCTCGGTATGCCGCTCAAAGATGTCGAGCGTATTGTGTACTACGAATCCTACGTGGTGATACAGCCTGGCTCCACGGGCTTGCAGCCCAACACACTCTTGACCGAAGAGGAGCTTCAGCGTATCCTCGATAGCCTGCCCAAGAGTGAACTCGACCTACCGGACGACGATCCGCGCAAATTCCTGGCTCTCAGCGGTGGTGATGCAATCAAGGAAATGCTGCGCCGCGTCAATCCGGACAAAGAGTATCTGCGCTTGCGTAACGAACTGCGCGAGGAGACCTCCCAGCAACGCCGCAAAGAAATCAGCAAGCGGTTGCGCGTTCTCAACATGTTCCGCTCTAAACCCGATCGCGAGCCGAATAACCCGGAGTGGATGGTCATTGAAATTCTGCCGGTCATTCCGCCAGAGCTTCGCCCCCTGTTGCCACTCGATGGTGGTCGTTTTGCCTCCAGCGACATCAACGATCTCTACCGGCGCATCATCATCCGAAACAATCGGCTCAAGCGACTTGTGGACATTAAAGCTCCCGACGTCATCTTGCGCAACGAAAAGCGGATGATGCAAGAAGCCGTGGACTCGCTGTTCGATAATTCACGCCGAACAGCCCGTACCGACGCTCAGCGCCCGCTCAAGTCGCTTGCCGATGCACTCCGCGGCAAGACCGGGCGCTTCCGTCAGAACCTGCTCGGCAAGCGTGTGGACTATTCGGGACGCTCGGTGATCGTGGTCGGTCCGGAACTCAAGCTCTACGAGTGTGGCTTGCCCAAGGAGATGGCTGTCGAGTTGTTCAAGCCATTCATCGTCCGCAAGCTCATCGAGCGCGGCTACACCAAAACAGTCAAAACGGGCAAACGGATCGTTGATCGTAAAACCGATGCTGTCTGGGATATTCTCGAAAAGGTCATTGATGGACATCCGGTTCTGCTCAACCGTGCACCAACGCTGCACCGCTTGGGTATCCAAGCGTTTCAACCGCGCTTGGTCGAAGGAAAAGCAATTCAACTGCACCCACTGGTCTGCACAGCCTTCAATGCCGACTTCGATGGCGACCAGATGGCTGTTCATGTGCCACTGAGCCACGAAGCGCAACTGGAAGCCTTACTCCTGATGCTGGCGCCACACAATATTGTCCACACACAAAACGGCGAGCCAATTGCCGTGCCGTCACAGGACATGGTGCTCGGCGTGTACTACCTGACAAAAATTCGTCGGGGTGCGCGTGGTGAAGGACGATATTTTGCGTCGCCCGACGAGGTCATTATTGCCTACAACAGCAAACGGCTCGATCTGCACGCGCTCATCAAAGTTCGCATCAACGGTGAATTGATCGAGACCTCAACGGGTCGGGTGATCTTCAACCAGATTGTCCCAGGCGAACTGGGCTTTATCAACGAGCTATTGACCAAAAAGCGGCTCAAGCAGTTGATCGGGCAGTGCTTCCGCACAGTTGGATTGGCACGCACAACCGAGTTTCTCGACCAGCTCAAAGACCTTGGCTTCCACTACGCCATGCAGGGAGGTTTGTCGGTCTCGATTGCGGACCTGGTTGTGCCGTCAATCAAAGAGGAAATTGTTGCCAAGACGCAAGAGGAAGTGGACAAGATTCGCTGGTACTACGAAAACGGGATCATCTCGAACGGCGAGCGCTACAACAAGACCATTGACCAATGGAGCAATGCCACAAATCGCATTGCCGATAAGCTCTACGCCGAACTGTCGCAGGACCAGGATGGCTTCAACACGTTCTGGATGATGCTCGACTCCCAGGCGCGTGGGTCCAAAGAGCAAATTCGGCAGCTTGCTGGCATGCGCGGATTGATGGCAAAACCGCAAAAGTCGCTGACCGGCTCAACCGGTGAGTTGATCGAAACGCCGATTATCTCGAACTTCCGCGATGGACTAACCATCCTGGAGTACTTCATCTCGACGCACGGCGCTCGCAAAGGTCTTGCCGATACCGCACTCAAAACAGCCGATGCTGGGTATTTGACCCGCCGCCTCCATGATGTCGCGCAAGATGTTGTCGTAACGATGGACGACTGCGGCACAATCCGCGGTATTGAAATGCGCCCACTCAAGGACGGCGAAGACGTCAAGGAACCGCTCAGCGAACGTATTCTGGGACGGGTTGCACTGCAAGATGTATTGCACCCCATCACGGGAGCACTCATCATCAAAAAAGGCGAGCTGATTGATGAAGAAAAAGCAGCAGCCGTCGAGGAAGCCTCGATCGAGTCGGTTCTTATTCGCACCGTGCTCACCTGCGAAGCACGCCATGGCGTCTGCGCCAAGTGCTACGGTCGCAACCTCGCAACCGGTAAACTGGTTGATGTCGGCGAAGCAGTCGGTACGATTGCCTCGCAATCAATCGGCGAACCGGGTACCCAGCTAACGCTCCGCACCTTCCACACGGGCGGTACGGCGCTCCTGGTTACGTCCCAGTCCACCGTCGGTTCGAAAGCCAGTGGCATTGTCAAGTTCGAAAACATCCGCACGATTCGCTACCTCGACGAAGAAGAACGCGACGTCGAAGTTGTCGTCAGCCGTGCCGGTATCATCAAAATCATCGAGCCGCTGGCAAACCGTGAGCTTGCCTACCACGATGTCACGTATGGTGCGGTGCTGCGTGTCCATGAAGGACAAAAGGTCGAGAAAGGGCAAATCCTCTTCGAGTGGGATCCCTACAATGCAGTCATCATCACGGAAAAAGCAGGACGCATCCGCTACCATGACCTTTTGCCCAACGTCACCTACAAAGAAGAAAGCGACGAGCAAACGGGTCACATCACCAAGATCGTCATTCAATCCAGCGACAAAACCAAGTTCCCGTCGCTGGAGATTGTTGATGATGAGGGCACTGTACTTGCACGCTACGACGTGCCGGTCCGTGCGCAAATCTTGGTCGAAGATGGCGAAAGCGTCGGTGTGGGAACACGGCTGGTTAAGATGCCACGCGATCTGGGGCGTGCAACTGGAGACATCACCGGTGGGTTACCACGTGTGACCGAGCTTTTCGAGGCACGCATACCGCGCAATGCAGCAATCGTCGCCGAGATTGACGGCATCGTCAGCAAAGATCCCAAGCCAAAGCGCGGCAACATCATTGTCAAGGTCACCAGTCTCGACGGTAGCACCGAGAAAGAATACGCCATACCCATTGGGCGGTACATCCTCGTCCAGGACGGTGATCTTGTCCGTGCTGGCGATCGTCTCACCGATGGACCGATTGATCCGCACAGCATCCTTGCCATCAAAGGCATGACCGCTGTTGCCGAGTATCTGGTCAACGAAATCCAGGAAGTCTATCGCATGCAGGGTGTCAAGATCAGCGATAAGCACATCGAAGTCATCGTGCGTCAGATGCTGCAGAAAGTTGAAATCGTTGATCCCGGCGATAGCGACTTTTTGGAGGGCGATCATATTGACCGCATCACATTCCTCGATGAAAACAATCGGCTCAAGGAGTGTGTGGTCATCACCGATCGCGGTGATTCGCGGCAGGTAAAAGTCGGCGAAGTGATTCCCCGTGCGCGATTCCGTGAAATCAACGCCGAACTCAAGCGCAGAGGGAAAGAACCAATCAAAGCGCGGCGTGCCGAGCCAGCGATTGCTCGACCGATTCTCAAAGGTATCACTGACCAGGCGCTCGAAACAGAATCCTGGCTCTCGGCAGCATCGTTCCAGGAAACAACGCGTGTTCTCTCGGATGCTGCAGCTCAAGCCAAGGTGGATCACCTGCGCGGCTTGAAAGAGAACATCTTCCTCGGTCAGGCGATTCCAGCGGGAACAGGTTTGCGCGTCTACAATGAGCTGCTGGTCGAAAGCGAGGTTGGCAATATCTTTGGCGAAGAAGCAATCAGCCCACCATCGGCCGAGCCTGTGCCGACGACCAACGGACTGCCTCATCCGCGTCGCACGACCGCCGGCTAAGACCAAACCACGTCACGTTTGACTCTCTCGGTACGCGCCGTATGCCGAAAATGGTATGCGGCGCGTGTCTTTTTGATTAGCTCGCTGTGCGGAGCATCATCGCGTAATCGTTTGGCAGCGGGCTTTGCTCGATTGCGCGGGCAGCCAACTCGATGTCGTAGGGAATGCGACGAAATTCAACCTGCAGATGCACACCGCTTCGGTCTTCATCTACACTCAGCAGCACATAGCATGCCCGTGGGTCGCCATCTTTTGGCTTACCGACCGAACCAGCATTGATGACATGAAGCGTGCGACCGTCTGACGGATGCACGCAACGGTGGTAGGGAATGTGAGTATGCCCGCAGATCAGAACATCGGCAGCAATCCCGTCGAGCAATCGCAGGAGGCTCTCCTGACTTCGATCGGCAAACAGGTACTCGTTGACACGCCGTGGACTGCCGTGGACGAACGCGAGTCGAAACATCGCGCCGCTCGCCCGCCGGTACTCGAGGATCAGATGAGCTGGCAGTGTGCGCAAGTATGCGCGGTTCTGGTCGGTGATTGTGGCGTTGGTGTATGCGATAGATTCTTTGCCGAGCTGCCGCTCGTAGTCGGTCTTGTAGGCGCAGCCGCAATCGTCGCTGGCGGTGCCAATACCGACGTCGTAGTTACCAGCGATTGTAGGGATGCGTTCGGCACGGATACGCGCGATGACCTCGTTATGCCAAACGTTGTAGCCAACCAAATCTCCCAAGCAGTAGATCGCGTCCACAGAATGATGTTCGATGTCAGAAAGGCAGGCTTCGAGCGCTGGAAGGTTTGCGTGAATGTCGCTGATAATGGCAAGGTGCATACTATCGCACAAGCATAACTGGAACAGTGCTACCGCTATCGGTGACAAGCCAATAGAGTCCCTGGCAAAACCCGTCGAGTGTTATGGCTGCCTGACCGCCAGTCAGAGGAATCGTTGCCAGAATTTGCCCCTGTGGTGAATAGAGCAACGCTACTGATGCCCCTGGCGCATGGATACGTAGGTCAGAGGTCGCAGGTTGGGGAGCGACGACTACACCGTGCATAGAGAGAGGCTCAACAGGTGCAATTGTCCCGCTCAGTGGCACAATTGCAGCGTCGGTGCTCCGCAGAACGTAGCCAGAGATTGCCCGTGGTGGTAAA